>NZ_RKRE01000005.1 GCF_003815015.1 Thermodesulfitimonas autotrophica | reverse complement strand
GGGAAACCTTATCTTGGGGCGGGTTTCGCGCTTAGATGCTTTCAGCGCTTATCCCTGCCAGACATGGCTACCCAGCTGTGCCCCTGGCGGGACAACTGGTACACCAGCGGTCTGTCCATCCCGGTCCTCTCGTACTAAGGACAGCCCCCCTCAAGTTTCCTGCGCCTGCGGTGGATAGGGACCGAACTGTCTCACGACGTTCTGAACCCAGCTCACGTACCGCTTTAATGGGCGAACAGCCCAACCCTTGGGACCTGCTCCAGCCCCAGGATGCGATGAGCCGACATCGAGGTGCCGAACCTCCCCGTCGATGTGAACTCTTGGGGGAGACTAGCCTGTTATCCCCGGGGTAGCTTTTATCCGTTGAGCGATGGCCCTTCCACTCGGTACCACCGGATCACTAAGCCCTGCTTTCGCACCTGCTCGACCCGTCGGTCTCACAGTCAAGCACCCTTATGCCTTTGCACTCCACGCGCGATTTCCAACCGCGCTGAGGGTACCTTTGGGCGCCTCCGTTACCCTTTGGGAGGCGACCGCCCCAGTCAAACTGCCCACCTGACACTGTCCCCAATCCGGATCCACGGACCAAGGTTAGAACTCCAATACCCTAAGGGTGGTATCCCACCGGCGGCTCCACCGAAGCTGGCGCCCCGGCTTCCAAGCCTCCCACCTATCCTGTACATAAGATACCAAAGTCCAATGTCAGGCTACAGTAAAGCTCCACGGGGTCTTTCTGTCCTACCGCAGGTAACCAGCATCTTCACTGGTACTACAATTTCACCGAGCCCCTCGCCGAGACAGCGCCCAAGTCGTTACGCCTTTCGTGCGGGTCGGAACTTACCCGACAAGGAATTTCGCTACCTTAGGACCGTTATAGTTACGGCCGCCGTTTACCGGGGCTTCGGTTCAGACCTTCGCGCGCTTTCGCGCACTAAGCCCTCCCCTTAACCTTCCGGCACTGGGCAGGCGTCAGCCCCTATACCTCCTCTTACGAGTTGAGCAGGGACCTGTGTTTTTGGTAAACAGTCGCCTGGGCCTGGTCTCTGCGACCCCCAGAGGCTTACAGTGTATAACCTTAACCCCCAGAGGCACCCCTTCTCCCGAAGTTACGGGGTCAACTTGCCGAGTTCCTTAGCGAGGGTTCTCTCGCGCGCCTGAGGATTCTCTCCCCGCCTACCTGTGTCGGTTTGCGGTACGGGCACCAGCCGAGTCTTTGTCGCTTAGAGGCTTTTCTCGGCAGTATGGGTTCGGCTGCTTCGGTACTTAAATTTCCCTCCCCATCACCTCTCGGGCTCTACAGCGGGACGGATTTGCCTATCCCGCACCCTACAGGCTTGGACGCGCTTTTCCAACCGCGCGCTCAGCCTACCCTCCTGCGTCACCCCATCGCCCTCGACCGGTGGCAGGGGATTCTCAACCCCTTACCCATCGCCTACGCCTTCCGGCCTCGGCTTAGGTCCCGGCTTACCCTGGGAGGACGAGCCTTCCCCAGGAAACCTTAGGCTTACGGCGAGCAGGATTCTCACCTGCTTTCTCGCTTACTTATGCCGGCATTCTCACTTCCGTACGCTCCACCACTCCTCACGGTATGGCTTCGCCGCATACGGAACGCTCCCCTACCCAGCACGCTGCGCGCGCTGCCGTGGCTTCGGTATCGGGCTTGAGCCCCGCTGAATTTTCGGCGCAGGACGACTCGACCAGTGAGCTATTACGCACTCTTTAAATGATGGCTGCTTCTAAGCCAACATCCTGGCTGTCTGGGTCATCCCACATCCTTTACCACTTAGCCCGAACTTGGGGACCTTAGCCGACGGTCTGGGCTGTTTCCCTCTCGACTACGAAGCTTATCCCCCGCAGTCTCACTCCTAAGGACCAGGTGCCAGTATTCGGAGTTTGGTTGGGTTCGGTAACCGGTGAAGGCCCCTAGCCCATCCAGTGCTCTACCCCCAGCACCCTTACCTTAAGGCTGCACCTCAATGCATTTCGGGGAGAACCAGCTATCTCCGGGTTCGATTGGCATTTCACCCCTACCCACACCTCATCCGCCGCCTTTTCAACGACGGTCGGTTCGGGCCTCCACGTAATTTTACTTACGCTTCACCCTGGACATGGGTAGCTCACCCGGTTTCGGGTCTACTGCCCGAGACTCAATCACGCCCTATTCGGACTCGCTTTCGCTACGGCTCCAGAGCTTAACGCCCCTTAACCTCGCCTCGAACAGTAACTCGCCGGCCCGTTCTACAAAAAGTACGCCATCAGGCCTCACAACGCCCTCTGACTGCTTGTAGGCACACGGTTTCAGGTTCTATTTCACTCCCCTCCCGGGGTGCTTTTCACCTTTCCCTCACGGTACTTAGTTCACTATCGGTCGCCAGGAGTATTTAGCCTTGGAGGGTGGTCCCCCCTGATTCCTACGGGATTCCTCGTGCCCCGCAGTACTTGGGATCAGAACAAGAAGCCTCCCGGACTTTTCGGATACGGGGCTCTTACCCTCTACGGCCGGACGTTCCAGTCCTCTTCTCCTAAATCCGGTGCGCTCCCAGGATAGCTGCCGCTACCCTCCGTCCTGTCCCCCTACCCCGACTACGCAACGCCGGCAGGCTTTAACACGTAGCCGGTTTGGGCTCACCCGCTTTCGCTCGCCGCTACTTACGGGCTCTCAGGTTGATTTCTTCTCCTCGGGCTACTAAGATGTTTCAGTTCGCCCGGTGCCCCTCCCGTGCCTATGTGTTCAGCACGGGATGACGCGGGTTCCCCCACGCCAGGTTCCCCCATTCGGCAATCCCCGGATCAACGCCCGCCTGCGGCTCCCCGAGGCTTATCGCAGCTTGCCACGGCCTTCTTCGGCTCCCGGCGCCAAGGCATCCACCGTGTGCCCTTACTATCTTGACCTGAAATCTCTCCGCGCACTATGCAGTTTTCAAAGAACA
>NZ_RKRE01000004.1 GCF_003815015.1 Thermodesulfitimonas autotrophica | reverse complement strand
GCGGACACCCTTGCCTTAAGCTAACGACTACCGCTACCTTCGTCGTTCGGGACTTTCACCCTATAGACAGTGCCCATGCCGGGCGCACAACAAAAAGGCCGGGATTTTCTCCCGGCCTTTCTCTCCGTGCCGCTTCGGCCTACGCCCTCTTTTCCTGCTCCCTCCTGATCGCCTCCGCGATCCAGGACCGCAGGAGGGTCTGGTAGGGTATGTCTTTCTCCTTCGCTATCCGCTTCGCCGCCTCAATCTGCGACACCCGCAGCCGCAGGGTGACGCGCTTCGTCTTAG
Source organism: Thermodesulfitimonas autotrophica (assembly GCF_003815015.1). Classification (NCBI taxonomy): domain Bacteria; kingdom Bacillati; phylum Bacillota; class Clostridia; order Thermoanaerobacterales; family Thermoanaerobacteraceae; genus Thermodesulfitimonas; species Thermodesulfitimonas autotrophica. The sequence continues at coordinate 29,440 of NZ_RKRE01000004.1, read as the reverse complement.
ACCGCTCCGCGATCTTCGCAGCCAGCTCGGGCGCGAGCTCGATTTCGTCGGGTTCGAGCTGGTCCCAGTAGTCGGCTACGCTGTGGGTGTCCCAAAAGTCGGCCATCTCCTGCTCGCTCTTGAATTCCGGGATCGTCTTTTCTTCCTTCACCGTTCAACGCCCCCTTTCGCGGCGGTACAGCCGCCTCTCCTTGCGGTCCATATCTCGCGCTGTTACAACGTACACCACACCGCCCGGCCTATCCGCGTATATCACCGCCAGCAGCCGCCCGGCGTCCGTCCTGCCCAACGCCACGCGGGTGCCGCCACGGCCTTTCCGCAAGACCGGTTCGTTGAAAATACCTCTTCAGCCTCTTCCGGCCTCACGCCGTGCTTGGCGATGTGGTTAATGTTCCAGGTGTCCCACCTGAAACGGGCTATCTTCTTCAACAGATTCACCTGCCCCCATCTTACTATTCCGTCTTGCTCCCGTCAATACAAAACCACACACCACTCCGGGCACTCCTCCCACCTTGACGCCGGGACATCGTGCCCGTAGAGCTTCCGCAGGCGGGCGAAGTCCTTCGCAGTTCGCCGGTATCGGTACCCGGCGAACCTGCCCAGGAAGTAGGCCGCGTAGACCGGCCGGCCCCACACGTCCTTCCCGGCAGGGACGTACCGCCAGACGCCGTTGTCGTATTCCCTCACGCCGCCGCACCCCCTTCCTGCCGCTCCCGAACCTCCCAAACCCGCTTCAGGCACTCCGCCACGTCCGACAGGACGCGGAAGATCGCCTTGAGCGCCTGCTGCGGGTCCTGAGAGGAGTAAGCCTTCACGTACTCCCAGGCGTGCCGCAGGTAGCCCGGCATCCCGTACAGGACGCACATCGTCGCGGCGAACACCTCGGCGACAATCTCCTGCTCGGGCACCTGGCCGCCGCGCAGCGGACGGAAGGAGTTATGCACCGCGTGCCCCAGTTCGTGGAACCAGGTCAACACGTCATGGCTGTGCAGGACGATCCGCTTGCCGCCCTGCCAGGCGTAGAAGCCGTAGCAGCCATCGCGCCCGGCGGGTTCGTAGCGGACTTCCCGCACCCCGAACGCTTTGGCTACTTCGACCAGGGGCGGCGGTTCCGGCGGCGCGTAGTCCGGCACCGGCAGCGGCTTCCCCTCCGTGTCCTCGTAACGGAACACGGGGACGTGCCGAAAACCGACGACCGCGGTCCGCTCTTCCTCGCGCTCCTCGCCGGTCTCGGGATCGGTGACGCGCTCGACCTTCTTCTTCGTCACCGGCGCAAAGATGTAGATGGCTTTCGCGCCTTTACGGACATATCGGCCGACCTCCTGCCACTGCCTGTAACCCCGCGCGTCCTCAGTCCCGGCCGCCAGCATCAGGAGGCGGTTGCCCAGACTCCACTTGTCGCACGGTCTGGTGATACCGCCTTTTGGCCGGATCAGGGTGCGGGCGACAGCTTCCGGCAGGTCGCCGGACTCGAACATCTTAAGCAAGCGGCGCAACGCTTCTCTCGCTCCCTCGGCGTTCATTCAAAGCGGGGCGGGCCTCTCCCGGCCCGCCCCATTCACCTCCTTGCGAACGGTTTGCGGGCCGGAAGGCCCTTAAAACCCTTAAAAAGAGAAGCGGCCCGAACATTCAGGCCGCTTCCAAAAACTCGCTTGGTTTTAACTTTACGCGCCCAACTCTTCCGGCAGCTTTAGCGGAACGCTCTTCGCGTAAAGAACGTCCGGGCATATGTCGGCCCCGTTGGGCCAGACCACCGTTTTCGCGTCGGGGTCCGCCTTCACCTGCCGGAAGAAAGCCGGGTCCTTCAGCGGCTCGAACACCGGCCCTTTCAAGAAAGGCCGGGTGTCGACCACGCGGTATTCCCCGGTTTCGAACTCCAGGATCAGGTAACGGTCCCCGACCGGATAAATGCTCCGCACTTCGTGGAGAACGCATTCAACCTTCCCGCTCACTTTCGACAAACGCCTCCCAGCACATCTGCATTAGCTCCGATGAACCCCCGTTTCCCCAAAATCTTCGCGCCGCCGTGGACTACTCCAAACCCAGGCTGATCTTGACCGCCCGGTTCACCTCGCGCATCCGCTCGGCGGAGAGGCTGCCCAATCTCTTCACCAGCCGGGGCTTGTCCACGGTGAGTATCTGGCTGGCGTTCACCGCGCTGCCCCTCTCCAGGCCGCCTTCCCCGGCGCCAAGACGCACCAGGAACGGGTACGTCCTTTCGGGGGCCGCGCTGATCGCCGCCACGATGGTGGTGGGGCTATATCTGTTCCCCACGTCGTTTTGAATGACGAGGGCGGGCCGAAAGCCCGCCTGCTCACTTCCCCGTGCTGGATTGAAATCCACCAGGAAGACGTCGCCCCGCTTAACTTCCATCCCGCAGCACCACCTCGGCTTGCGCCGGAAGGAAGAACTCGGCGTCCGCCTTGTTGGATTCCGCCCAGGCGGCGTACCCTTCCTCCAGCTCCCGCTCCAATTCTTCCCGCTCGGCCCGCCGCAGGAGCTCGGCCACCGCGCCGCTCCTGGTCGTGGACAGCCGCCGCGCCACCCGGTCGAGGACGGCCAGCAGCGGCTCGGGCAGGCTCACTGTGATCTTCGCGCTCACCGAAGCCACCTCCCGATTTAACGGTATCATACCAGGAGGATGAAAGTCAATCATACTTTTCATCACCGAGGCGGCCCGGCACGCCCCATTGCGTTTTAAAAACAAGAAGCGGCCCGCCCTTCCGGGCAAGGCCATTATGACGTCCGTCACCTCTGGGGAGGAAGTTACCTTCTCTTCCGGTACGCTTCGCTGCGATGTTTAATAGACAGGATATGGACCTGTCTTTCTTTGAAATGGTACTCGAACACCACTCTCCAGTCGCCAACCCTCAACCGCAGTTCGGTCCCCGCTCCGCCTTCCAACTTGATCACGTCGCCTTTCGGCGGAAAGCAAGTCAAATTGTTGCTGATGGCCTCTTTGATGCGGGTTTGAACGCTTTTATCCAGTGCCTTCAAATGTCTCTTGGCCCGGGGTGAGAAAATAATCTCAAATTCCCAACTCACGCCAAACATCCTCGGCTTTGATGCCCTTGCCGGCCCGTATTTCGGCCCTTGCCTCTTCAAGTTCCGCAGCTTCTTCCGGCGTGATCTTTTCCGTCGGCCAGGCCATAGATTCCAGGATCACCCGGAGGGCCTCCACCTGATTGTCGGTCAGCCGGTCAATCAAGGCTTTTATGTATTCGCGTGGCACGGCCATATCAATCACCCCAAGGCCATTATAACCGCTCATAAACATTTTTACCACTCCTTTTTCCGCCTTTGAAGGCGGCCCGGTCAAGCGACCGGGCGCGCCTCCAGGGCGAAGAGGCCCTTGTCGAGCCTCTTGAACTTCACGCTCACCTTGCCGCCGACCGCGCCCGACAAGACCTTGGCTACGCCGTTTTTGGCGTAGACCGCAACCTTGCCGTCAGGCCCTTCGCAGTAGGCCCGGAGCACGCCTTTTGAGGTGAGGCGAGCTTCGGTCACCGTGAAGGTGCCGGTCTCTACGTCCCGCTCAGCTTCCGGCTTCTTGACTTCAGCTTCCGGCCTATCCTGGGCTTCGGCTTTAGCTTCGGCCTCCGCCTGGACCCCGCCGTAAGCCTTCAGCACGGCCTCAAACTCCCCGCGCATCCCGGCGGCGAGAAGGTTTGCCGCAAGATACGCAAGGTTGGCGTCGCTCCGGTGCCGCCGACCTACGCGCTCAATCTCGGCATCCAACTGCCGGAGCTCGGCGCGCAGCCGGTCGGCCTCAGCCTTCGCCTGCTGGTAGGAGGCGTCGGCCTGAAGGCGCCGGTTCGTTTCGGCGTTGCGGGAAGCCTCGTTCGGGAACTTCGGCTTCCCGTCGCCGTTGCGCTCGGCGGCGACGGCACCGGCGACCTCGGCCTCGCGGGCCTTCAGGCTGTCGAGGGCCTGGTGCAGCCGGTCCGAAATCTCGGCACGCTTCAGAGTGAGCTCGGCAGCCCGGTCGGGGGCGCTGGAAAGTCGGGTGGCAATTTCACAAAGAACCTCACGCATCGAAAATCGACCTCCCTTAAGTTTTTAACTTGGAAAAAACAAAAAGCCCGGTTCGGGTGTTTTCGCTACCCGAAACCGGGCCTCTCTCTCAATATGCCACTACTTCCCACTCCCGCTCCTTTAGGCGAAACGGGAGGCGGAAATCGTCGATGTTCTTATACAGCTCGCCGCAACATTTGCACTCGAAGATCCTGATCTGGCCCACCTGCTGCCGCCACGTGAGTTCGCCGGTGGCCGGGTCGACGTTCCAGATATCGCCCGCGGCGGAGATCAGCAGCAGGTTGCCGCCGCACTTCGGGCAGGTGTAGGGGAACCTCGCCTCAAGGTCGAGATAAGACACCTCTCGCGGGGAAGACGGGCCCCGGCAGCCCGCTTCCCGATTCACCTCCTGAACCAGGGTTGCGGGCCCGCCGGGGAAAGGCCCTGGTAATTTGTGTTCTCCCGGGCGCGGCTCCCCTGCCGCCGCGCCCTGAAGGGAAACACCCCTCTAGGGCGGGGCAGGGGCCCGCCGCGCCGCGAAGCTACTCTTTGAAAAGCCTCACGATGCCCGCGCGAAGGTCGTGCCACGGCACCGTGAACCGGTAGCCGCCTCTCACGGACCGGAAGAGCACAAAGCGCTCGTAAAGGGCCTCGACCTCGGCGGTTATCACGCTCGGGAAGGGATAGGCTTTGCCGATCCCCACCGCCTCGCGGGCGGGATCGACCCTCACCTTGAGGCCGACACCCAGCTCCCCGGGTGCGGTGAGCTTCAAAGCTTCGCGTCGGGCGCCTTCAAGCGCTTGAGGCAGCAGGGGTATACCGAAGAAGGTAGCGACGCTCACGCCGCAGCACCCCCTTTCAGCCGCTCAAGCGCCCACTCGCGCACCGCCGTCGCAGGACCGGCCCCGTAGGCGACAACCAGCACGGCCAGCGCCGCCGGGAGCCAGTATTTCGCCGTGAACACCACGCCCAGGGCGAGGACGACCAGCAGGACCAGCGCGGCCAGGGGACCGAAGGGGGCCGCAAACGCCGCACGGAAAATATCCCGCAGGGTTTCCGGCGCAACCCGCAGCGTCGCCCGGGCGCACGCCCTCGCCACGCGAAACGCAGGGCACCGATTGTAGGCGCGGTTGGCCGCGACCACCATCCCCGCGAGCCAGGCGAGAAGCGCAAGGCACGCGGTGAAAACACCCTGGGCGACAGCAGCGCAGACCTTCGCAAGCGCACTCACCAGAACAGACGCAAAAACTCCCATTTTTGACATAAACCCGGGGCAACCGTCAGGCCCGGCCACCCCTTGAATCACCCCTTTCTTGATTGGAGTGATTTGTCGGGGCGGCCTTTGCCCCGAAAAGGCTCTATAAAAACGCGAAAGGGCACCGCGGCGCGTGGTGCCTGACTCCCGAAGGCCTCAACGGGAGACTCACGCGCGCGGTACCCTGCCGCGCTCTTCAAAAGCAAAGACGAGCCTCTACCGGCCCGTTTCGCTCACAGAAACGTCACTCTCGCGTTCCGGAAAGGAACGCCTTGCCCTCTGGAAAGGTGAGGGGAAACAAAAACTTGCCCGGTGCAGAACCGGGGGGAACACGTCCTCGCAGACGTCTTGCCGCCTTAAAGGCGGGAGGAAAGGGCTGAAGCCCTGAAAAACACTGACTAAGTATATTATACCACAAAAGGTGCGGCACGCAACAACCTGTCTACGATCTCTTCAAACACTCCCGCAAAGGTTTTTCTTTCAGGTCCGCCAGGGCACAACAGTATTCTCCGACCCGCACCTGCCCCTCACTCGCGCGCACCGGCAGGACCTGACCTTTCGGGAAAAGCGCCTTCGCGCCCTCGCACCTGCCGCCAGCCTCTTCGAGCCGCGCCGCGAACCACGCCAAAGCCTCCTGCTCCCCCGACGGCCGCGCCCCGTCGAGGCACCAGAACTCTTTGCCCTGGTAGCGGGCCGGGAAAGCGTAGCCGGCCCCTCTCAGGTGCCGCAGAGCCTTCGCCAGCTCCTTGGGCTTCAGCTTCAGCGCCACCAGGAGAGCGGCGAAGGGAGCGGGACCGGCGCGGCGGAGGAAATCCAAGGCGCGGGCGGCCTTCGGAGAAGTCACGAAGCCTTTCACAAAACCACCCGCCCCTCGCAGTAGTCGCGCCAGAGCTGCTGCAGCGACCGCAAATGTTGCAGGTCCGTCACTCCCCGTTTTTTCGCGAAGCGCACCGCGCCCTTCGCGTCCGTCATTTCCTTGACCAGATGTCTGACGTAACCCACCGCATCGACTTTAACCAGCTTTCCTTCCCTGCTCACACCCACCACGAAAACATCGGCGAATACGTTCATCGCCCGGGCCAACCGGGGGGCGTTGACAACCGCTTCATCCTCTACAAAGAGGCCAAAAACGGCCAGCTGCCCACCCTCCGCGCTCCCCGGCGGCAACGGGAAGCCCGCCCGATCGTAAGCGCCCAGCGCGGAGGCAAAGATGAAGACGTAGGCGCGCCCGTCCGCCACCACGCCCTGCCCCCATCTTTCGCTGAAAACCTTCCCACCTGTCCTTTCGAGGCATGTCTGCACCGCCGCCATCAACAGCTCCCACAGCGCGCCGGCCGCCCTGTCCCGCTCCTCTTCTGTCAGGCGGTCCTTCGCGCCCACCAGCCGCTCCAGCCGCTTCGCGGCCTTGGTAAACCGCGCCTTCCCGGTCTTGCTCACCGCGCAACCCTCCTCTCCACGAAGCCTTCCCTGTCCCGCCACAGCCAGATTTCCTTGCGGGCGCACGGCGGCACCGATACCACCTCAAGCTCTCGCAAGACCTTCGCCAGGCCGCCGTTGCCGCTCTTCACGCGCTTGACCTGCACGAAGCGGACGACCTCTCCATCGAGCGCCACCAGGTCGAAAGGGCTCTTCGACCCTGCAGCCCGGATCACCGCGAAGCCTTCCGCCTCCAGCCGCTTCTTCGCCTCCAGCTCCGCCCGGTAGCCGCGCCGGTAGTTTTTTGGCATAGCGAAACACCTCCCGAATAGCGAAACACCTCCCGAAAAAGAAAGGGGCCGCCGCGCGGCGGCCCCTTCGTGTGGGACAAAAGACCCCAGAGACCATCCCGGAAAAAAAGACACCAAAGAACGACCTTAAAAAGACTTTAAAAGAAGGCGTGCCGGTCTCTCTTAAAAGAGACCGGCACGCACTTTAAAGTCTTTAAGGTCTTTAAAGTATTTCACCGGAACCGGGAAGCTTACAGCCGCAAGCGGTTCCGGCGTCGAAATGTCCTATTGATTACTAACCCCCGTCCTATTGACTACTAACCTCCGTCCTATTGATTACTAACCTCCGTCCTATTGATTACTACTACCTAATTTTTACCATCGCCCTCAAGTCCTTGTTTTTTCCTGTTTCGCATCTGGATCACGCAGTAGTCGCCGTCGAACTTCCACCACTCGATAAAGCCCGCTTGCCGGAGATCGTCCAACGCCGCCTTCAGCCGCTTGACGTTTTTATCGCGCCTCTTGTCCTGCAGCCGCATCTTATCTATCAAAGTGTCTATCTTCGGGTGGAGCGGATGGCCTCTCTTTGCAGGCGTGATCCCGGACAGGTAAAAAAGCAGGTTCTGCACGTGCCTGCCCGCCTTGGTGCGCCCGTAGGTGGACTTTAAAGCGGCAAGCGGTATTCTGGCCTTCGGCACGTCCAGGGCCAGCGCGCGGAGTAACGGCCTGCAAAGCTGCGCCGCGACCGTGGCCTCTCGCCGCTTGCCGTCCACTACCGCCTCGAAAAACTCCAGGTGGGGCACCAGGACCGTATGCGTCTCGCGGCGGCCCTCCACCTTGACCGTCCTGCCCCGCTTGTCTTTGACTTCCTCGGTGAAGAAGTCGACGTTCATATAACGGCAGTGGTGGAGCGTCAGGAGCGCGTTTTTCATCCGCATCCGGTTCGGCCCGTTCGGCGTCAGGCCCACGGTGCGGCACAGCTCGCCCAGCGTGGTCTTCACGGTGTCGCCGTTCCTCCTTTCGAGCCACAACGTGGACAACGCGGCCAGCGCGAGCCGTGCGTCCGGCAGGTACCCGAACATATGCGCCATCTCGCGGGGCATGTAGACCACCCGGAACCCGTCTTTGTAAGCGACGGAATGGATCGGTACCCTCCTGTACTCGTTGATCCCTTTGTCGAAGACAAGCTCCTGCATCGTCACCTTGACGCCGGTTTCCGGCGGGGAGAACAGCCCCACGTCCCTCGCCAGGTTCCTTTCCATTTCCACGTGTTCTTTTTCTTCCATCGGAACGCCTCCTTCCTGCCCGGCGCGCGGTCGCCCGCGCCCGGGCCGAATTCAGCGTTTGTCGTCGATTACCGGCATCTTCTCGCCCCCTCGTCTGTGATGGTAGCGGAAAACCGGAGAAGAAGCAAGGCCCGGCTTTCTCAGCCGGGCCCCTCTCTACGCCAACCTGCCCCTCAGCCGCAGCCGCAGCTTCCGGCTGCCCCTGTCGAAGCTCGCCACGGCGCACGTCACCCGGTCGCCCCTGGAAACTTCCCCGACGAGCGGGTAGGGGGCAAGGCCCAAAACGCCAGGGGCCAGGTCCGGCTCGACGAAAACGTGCTTCGCGCCGTCCGTGCGGACCACGGTGCCGGAGATAAACTGCCCGCGCCTGAAGTCTACCCTCTCCCAGGGATCGGGGAGCGCCTTGCGCACGGACGCCTCCACCAGACCCGTCTGCGGGTCGACCCTGGTGGCCATGACCCTCACCCTGCTCCCGGGAGGGTATTGCTCCGAAAGCGTTTTCACAAGGCTCACCAGGGCTTCCCTGCGCGGGACCTCGGCCAGCGCGCCGCCTATGTCCACCAGAAGCTTCGGCGGGTCGCCGGGAACGACGCAGCGCACGGTCGCCTCCCAGACGCGCTCCGGGTCCCCGGCCAGCTTCGGCAGCACCCGCTCCGCCGCCTCGGCCATCGCCTCGCGCGCGGAGCACGCGGCCAGGCCGTTCTCCCGGTCGATACCTTTCACCTTCACGCGGATTTCCTGCCCCACGAAGCGGGGCATCAGCTCTTTCGGCACGCCCGCCTCGGAGGCGGGCACCAGGCCGCGCACCCCGTCAAGGTCAGGGAAGGTCAGGACCCACGTGGGCGTGCCGTCGGGAAAGTCGAGGCCGCCGACGAGGGCTTCCAGGGTTACGCCTCTTTCCTTCGCTTGAAACAGGACTTCCATCGGGTCTCTCAACGGATCATCCCCCCTGTTTGTTTTTCAGCTCGAAACCGGCAAGCCAGACCGTGTAGGGGCTCTTCGTCACCCACGGATCGCCACCCTCGGCCGCCACGCGCAGCGTCAGGCATTCCGCCCCCGCGACGCGCAACGCCACCCGGGCGGGGCTGGTCAAGAGCGCATCCTTGCTCACCCGACGCGACCAGGCCTTCTTCCCGTCGAGGTAAACCTCCACCAGCGTCGGAGCGTAGCTTTCGAGGTTCTTGCGCGGGACCGGCTGCGTGAGCGTGAACGCTGCGGCAGAGTACCTCTTGGAGAGAACCCAGGTTACGGTCGCCGCGCGCGTTTCGTTCCAGTCCCCGCGGGGTCTTATCTCCACCACGCTCCGGTAAAGGGCGCCGGAGATGTCCGGGTCCGTGGGGGTTATCTCGCGAACGGCCACCGGCCCGGCCGGCAGGGGCACCGGTCCGCGCGCGGGCCTGCGGGAGGAGACTCCTCCTCCCGCCCCCACGATGAGCAAGACGGCCCCGAGCAGCACCGCGAGCGCCGCCACCATTGCTTTCTTTGCGTCCATAGAAGGAACCCCCTTTTCACTCCGCGAAGTCCTCCGCGGTCAGTACGTCCACCCCGCCTTCGCCCCTGGCGATCCGCAGGGCCGCGGCCTGCTCCGCCTTCTCCACCAGGTTCCGCGCGAAGCGACCGTTGCCCATCTCCCCGATCCGATAGGCGTCCCGCCGGAACCGCTCCAGCAGCACCTTCTCGGCCTCGGGGGTCAATCTCCAGCCGCGTTTTGAGGCGTAGAGGCCCGCGATCTCTAGCAGCTCCTCCGGCGTGTAGTCCGGAAACTCCAGGGTAAAGGCGATCCGGGATTCCATGCCGGGGTTGAGCTTGAACAGTTCCCGCATCTCGTCGGTGTAGCCCGCCAGGATCACACAGAGGTCCTCCCGGCGGTCCTCCATCGCCTTGATCAGCGCGTCAAGAGCCTCCCGGCCGAAGTCCTGCTCGCCGCCCCGCGCCAGCGAGTAGGCCTCGTCCACGAAAAGGACGCCGCCCAGAGCCCTCTTCACCACTTCCTGCGTCTTCAGCGCGGTCTGGCCGATGTAGCCTGCCACCAGCCCGCTCCGGTCGGTTTCCACTAAATGCCCGGACGGCAACACTTCCAGCGCCCGGAACAGCCTGCCCACCAACCTTGCTACGGTGGTCTTGCCCGTGCCGGGGTTGCCGAGGAAGGCCATATGGAGGGTCTGCCTCAGCGGGGGCAACCCCTGCTCGCGCCGCTCCCGGTCTGCGACCACGAGGGCGACCACGCGGCGCAGGGCATCCTTCACGGGACCGAGGCCCACCAGAGACTCGATCTCGCGCCAGACGTCCTCGACCGTTTCCTCTCGCGCCGCAACTCCCCCTCCGGCCTGCGCGGAGGCCGCTATTCGCCGGGCGGCCTCGGCGTTAACCTGCGCCTGTTCATATGGTGGCAGCCCGCAGCCCGGAAGGAAAGCGCCGGCTTCCGGAGGAGGCTCGTAGCGCTCGCGGTAGACGTGCTGCCAGTAGAGGTAGTAGTAGCCCCCCGCGACCAGCAGCGCCAGCAGCGCGAGGGGGCCGCTGCCGGCCTTCAGGAGCGCCCCGGCGGCCAGCGCGCCAACCCCAAAGGGCCACCAGCGCAAAACAAAAGGCCCGAACACGTGCCGCTGCGAGCGGTAAAGGTAAAAGAGGTACGCGCCCTCGGCCGCAAACGCCGCGACCGTGGACGCGGTGCTCCCCACGTGAAACACGGCGTCAAACAGGATCGACGTGACCAGGAAGGGCCAGGTCAACCTCAACGCCGGCAGCAGGATCGTGAAAAACACATACGTCATCGGGTTCATCGAATCTCACACTCCTCCTGGGCAACGGGATTTGCAAGGATCAGCGGGAACCAGGGGCCGGCAGAAGCGTTGCCGTCCGCGTCCCCGGCAGTGCCGATCTTCAGCACCATCTGGTCCCCCTTTGCCTCCACCTTCACCGGAGAAAGCAGGAGGCGGTCCTTTGTCGCGTAAACCTCCCTAACCACCGTTCCGTCGACCAGAACCGTTACCGTGGTCTTGTAGGCGTAGTCGGTCAGGCTCGCGCCCCCAAACTTCTGACAAACGCCGAACTCCAGGGTCTTGCCGTTCAAGGGAACCACGAGCTGCACCCCGGACGTCTCGGGGCTCACGGCCTGGGGGTCACGGCAGAGTGGCTCCAGCGCCAGGCCGGAAACCTTGCCCCCGGCCACGGTCTCCCACTCGCCCGGGTCTATTCTGACTCCTATATAGTCGCTCGAACGGTTGACGTATAGCGGCAGCCCCGCAATCTCCGCCCTGTCCTGCACGTCCACCTGTTGCTCCTGCTTCTGCCGCGGGCGGGCTTCCCTCTCCTGCTGCTCCGGGCGCAACCGCCAGTCTCCTTGCTGCGCCTGCTCTCGCGCCGCCACGGAGCCGGGGACAGGCTGCCGGTGCTCGCCTGACAGAGCAACGCCCAGGATGACCACCAGAACGGTCACCGTGAGAAAGATCGCCGTCGCGTGCTCTCTTAAGCGCTCCTTCAGCGCATTAAAGTTGAAGTTGCTCACGATGATACACTCCTCTCGGTGAAAATTAAAGCACTCCTCCTATCCGCAACGCCCCCAAAACAAAGAAGAGCGCAGCCGGGAGCTCCGTCAGGGGATCTCCCGTCTTGAGCGGCCCCGCGATGTGGTTCAGCCGCGCCAGGCTCCCCGGCAGGACCAGCGGAGCGAACGGCTCCACGCCGGAGCGGGTGCAGGCGTCAAGCGCCAGGTGCGAGAGCCCGCCCGCGAGAGAGGCCGCGAACAAGACGGGGAGGCCAGGCCACGAAACGTAGGTAACAGCGTAAACCCCCAGCAGGGCGCCGGCGAAGGCCAGGCCCAGCGACGCTACCAGGCAGAACCAGACCGTGTGGGTCACCGTCCGGTGCCCGAAGAGACCGCTCAAAACGGCCGCTATTAGAGGCGCCTTCCTCCCCACAGTGCTCCCCGGGTGGTCGATATCCGGCAGCAGGCCCGCCAGGGCGCCTATGACCGCTCCGGCAAGCGGGTCGCCGAAGGCTTTCCCGGCCAGGGCGCCGAAGAAGCCCCCCGCCGCCGCGTGCGCGTGCCCGGTCATCCTCAAGATCACCTCCTCTGCAAAGACTCAACCGCCTCGCGAAAATCCGCAAGCGCAGCCTGAAGTTTCCTCCGCCTCGCGGTCGCCACGTCCGCCACGCGCTCGGCGAACGGCAGACCGAGCCCGCGGAGGCGCGTTTCCTCCCACCACAGCGCCCTCGCCACCAGGAGGGCGGCCCTCTCGACAAGCGACACCAGCACTCTCACCGTCCTCCACCTCCTTTCTTAACGGCAAAAAGACTCGCGCCCGCCGCGACCTGGTTTTTCGTGACGCAGAAGCAGTAGCCTTCGGGAGCACGGATCGCGACCAGCCTCTCCGTCATCTGCACCACCACGCCCCCGGAGCAATAGCCCTCGGCGGGCTTCGCCCCTCCGGGCCAACTCACGGTCACGCGGTCGCCCGGACGGATCCCGTCGAAACCCATCACGGCAAACACCTCCTTAAAAAACAGAAAGCCCCGGGGTGCTTCCCGGGGCTTCTTCTTAGATGCCGAACCTCTCGACCACATCTTCGACGTCTTCATCCGGCTCGGGCGGCCTCCTCCCGCCGCCGCGCTCGGAGTCCCGGCTGCGCCGGGGCCTTTCCGGTTCTTCCTGCGCTTCCGGCACCTCCGGGAGCTCCACCTTTATATCTCCCCGCTCGGGGCAGACATCGGCCAGCGTCCGGGCAGCCAGGGTTTGGATCTCCTTCGCCTGCGGCAGCTCCGTCCAGCCGAGCTTTTCGAGATACAGCGGCAGGCACCACCTGATGAGGGCGACCGCCGCCATCGGATCCATCCGGGAGAGCTCCTCCGGCTCCATCAGTGCCCGGCGCTTCACCCCCTCGGTCCTGCGAGCCAGGGTGAAGTGTTTCTGCCCCGGCAGCGTGGCGTCTTTTCGCTCCGCCTGGGCGTAGACCGCCGCTTCGCCGAGCCGGGAGGAGAAGTAGCGCGTGGTGGTGGCGTCGTCGCCCCCGAGGAAGAGCTGGATCGGGCAGTTGGAGAGGATCGCCTCTTTTTCCGCATCCCCGTAGACGTCCTGCAGCTGCTTCAGCCCCTGCAGGACGAACTGTATCTTGATCCCGAGCGACCGGGCCGTGGAGATGACCTCCACGAAGCCGGGCACCTGCCCCACATTCGCGAACTCGTCCAGGAGAAACCGGGTCGGGTTGGGAAGCCTCCCGCCGCTCTCCGCCGCCAGGCCGTAAAGACGCCGGAAGAAGAAGTAGTAAAAGGTCGCCAGCACCGGCTTCAGGTGCGCCGCGTTGACCGGCAGGACACAGAACAGCGCCGCCTTCTCCCTGCCGATAGCGCTCAGGTCGATCTCCTGCCTGCTCAGCAGCTTCGCCACGCCCTCCGAACGGATCACGTTAAGTTTTGCGCTCAGGCCCGACACAGCGTTTTCGTAGTTAGAGCTCACCGCGCCGCGCCACTCCTCGTAGCCGGACTGCGGGAGCCTCCCCGCCCGGTAGGCCGCCTCGAAGCGCGCGTCCAAGGCCTCCAGCGGCCAGGACAAGAGCGACAGCGCGCTCCTCAGGTGCGCCTGCTCCTCCGGGAAGTCGGCCTGGAGCAAATAGACCAGCGCCTTGAGCAGTTGTATCTCCTTCATCACGAAGTAGCCGCTCTTGTCCTTCGCCGCGTTCTGCACTATCGCGGTCGCGAACGCGGTTATCTCTTCGTCATCCCTGCACTCTAAGACCGGGTTCCAGCAGGAGCTCCACTGCGGGTACGCCAGGTTGAACAGGTACACCTCGTAGCCCTTCTCCCTCAGCCACGGGGCCAGCAGGCATGCCAGCTCCCCTTTCGGGTCGGTGAGCACCAGGGACTCACCTTCCATCGCCGCCGCGACCGCGTTCGGGATGACGAAGGAGAAGGTCTTGCCCGCGCCCGTGCCCGCGACCACCAGGGCGTGGGCCGGAAGGGGCGGCCTGCACCTGTCGAGAACCGCCCGAACCACCTGCCCGCGCATCTTGCCCAGGACGGTGCCCCCTTTGCGAGGGGCCGGAGGGCCGAACTCGCAGACGTGGGTCACGTCCGCGAACCCGGCCCAACGGCTCGTCCCCGCCTCCGGGTGGCCCGTAGCCACCTTCAGACCGTGGACGTGCCTCTCGTCATGCACCCCGCCCCGGCCTGCGAGCGCGAAGAGCAGCCCGGCGCAGGCCCCGGTATAAAGACCATAGCGCGCGTAGAGGTCCCATCCCGCGAGCGGCTGCAGGGTGAGCCAGAGCCGCCAGTCCACGGGGGCCCCCACCAGCGCGGCAGGGGCACCCACCAGCGCGCCGCCGGCGGCCGCCCCCAACAGTATCAGGTACCACCTGCGGGTGAAAAGAGACGCCGCCGCGCACCCCAGCGCTAGGCACACCAGCACCGGGTAACTGCTGACGAGCCACCAGCACGCACCCACCAGCACCCCGACGGCCAGCAGCACCAGCCAGAGCTTCGTGATCCACGTCACCACAGAGAATTCGAAAGATTTAAAAAGGTTCACAGACCGCCACTCCTTTCCCTGGTGTCCTTAAAATAGCGCCTTCAAAAAAGCGATCGCCGCCAGGGCACCAACCGCCCAGAGCACGAGCTTCCACCCCAGTCGCGGGAGGAAGAGCGCCAGGGCCGCGCCAACGACGATAGCCGTGACTGCCCCCGCCGCGACCGGCGAAGCGTGAGTATTTTCCACCGGTGCCACTATCACCGCCGTCGCCCCCTTTCCCCGCCGAGCACGCGACCCGGCTTTATTTTTGGGACCATCTCTCTCAGTGTTTGCAGGTCCTCCGGCGAAGGCCGGAACCAGACCCTCTTCCCGGTTTCCCGGTCGCAAGCCCAGGGCTTCAGGAAGAGCCACGCCACGCCGCTCTTCCTGAACCCGGCCGCCCAGTCCAGAACCACGCCGCGCCTCTCTTCCAGGAGCCGCGCGGATTTAAGTACCAGGTCCTCCGGGCGCAGGCGCCAGGCCCCTCTGGCGGGCTGGAGCACCAGGCAGTAGAGCTTCACCTGCCACTTTGCCGCGGGATAGGTGCCCTCCGTGAAGAACTCGGTGGGCCTCAGGCAGGGCCAGTCGCTCCGGGCGTCCATCAGCCGCCGGAAGGACGTCAGCAGCCTCACCGCACTTTCCTCGCTGACCACGGCCAACACCTTGACCCTCATCTCCGCTTCTCCTCCATCCGCTTGATCTGCGCGGTCGCCTCCGCAAGAAGCCGCCGCGCCTCCTCCACCCTGGCCTCCGGTTCCAGGTCGCGCAGCGCCGCCAAAAGGCACGCCCGGGCGAAGACCTCCGCCCGGCGGGCGAACTCCGCCGCCTCCAGGTCGCACGTAAGCCTCTCGACCGCCAGCGCGACCAGGGAAGACACGCTGACGTGCCGCCGCGCCGCCTCGGTTTTGATCCTCTCCGCCGTCTCGGCGGGCAGCGTGACGCTCAGCCGCTCGGTCTTCCTCAAAGCGACCACCTCCTTATAAAAACGAAAAAATTGGGGTCAAAAAATTTGACCCCGGGAATATCCAAATCTTCCAACCGGCCTGCTACGCAGCCACGGGCGCGTTCCTTATTAGCGGAAGCACACCCCGAATCCAGAAGCCGCGCACCGCCGGGAACGGGAGCGTGTAGGTCAGGGAAGGTCAAACCTGCACCCCCGCTAACCTAAAGGTTAGGAGGGCGCTTGCGCGCCGACGGGAGGAGGCGAAAAGATCGGGTACCGTCTTCCGATCCCTTTTTAGCTCATCGCGAAGAATATTCTTTTGCTAATTGATTTAAGATCTCAAGCATCTCCTCAAGTATCTCCCGTCGCTTGCCTTCGTCGGGGATGTTTTTATCCTGCATCACCACCTCCGGTGCTATTTCCTGGCAGTAAGCGATTAGCCGCGCCACCCCTGTTATATCTTCTTCGCTTGCAGGCTCCTTTGGAGCCTTTTTTGTGTTTTCCCCGGTACCCCATAGCTGCAACCATTCCTTTTCTAGACGCTTGACGTACAAGTTAATTACCTCGCCCATCGCAAGGAACGCCCCTTTGACCCTATTTTCTCCCAGTGCCCCGACTAGAAGCCCGGGTTGTTCAGCACCTGCATTACCTCTTGCACCGGCGCGGTGAGCTGGTTAATCGCGTCTTGCACCTGTGCAGCCAAAAAACCCGTGCCAGCCAAAGTGTTGCATGCCAGTATAACCAGCGCGCAGAACAAAACCATATCGGCTATCATCGCCCCGGCGACCCGACCGCAGGCGGAAGCGAACGCGGCCTGAAGCGTCACCCGGACAACCGCCAACCCGAAAAGCCCGGCCGCCACAAAGGTTAGACCGTGGATTACGGTTGTGGTATAATCGCAGTAGGGAAACATCTCTCAATTCACCTCCTTATCTTTCTTGGGAGGCCGGAAGCGCGCCGCGAACGTCTTCCGGTTCTTTCTTTTTTTGCCTCCCGTAAAACGAAAGCGCGCCGCAGGTCCCGAAAAGGCCGAAAGCCTTCGAGAGTTTCACGGCGCGCTTGTCCTCCCTTTCACGCCTGTTGGGAGGAGTCTCGGTATTAACCCCCGAGCCGGGTATGTTTCCCGGTGTTTATTATAACTCGAATAACCGGGGAGTGCAAGCTACTTCACCGCTTCCTTCAGCAGTTTGCCCACACGGAACCGCACGGCCCTCTTCGCCGGGATGACGATCTCTTCCCCGGTGCGCAGGTCGCGGCCCTTACGCTCCTTTGTGGTTACGACCGCGAAGGCCCCGAAGCCGGGCAGGACGACCTTTTCGCCCTTCGCAGCGGCCTCTTTGACGGCCTCGCAGAAGGCGTCAACCGCGCGGGCCGCGTCCTTCTTCGTCAGGCCGGACTTCTCGGCCACAAGGGAAACAAAGTCGGTCTTGGTCAAGCGGACTCACCCCCTTTCCCCGTTAATCGAAAGCGGCGAAAAACCCCGCCGCGTCGAACCCCTTCTTTTCGCTATCTTTCGGCCCCGGAGACCGGATCCCTGCCGATTCCAGGGCCGCAAGCCGCTCCTCAATCCGCTCCAACCGCTTCGCTAAGTCCAAGAGCTCCACTGCTACCTTCGACCGGGAACCCTCCTTCACCTCAAAAATGAAGTGGTCTGCCGGAAGCCGGATTTCCAGACGGCGCGAGGGTTTGGAGGCTTTTTCGGCGTCTCCCTGTCGGAAGTTTTTCTTCTTCCCTGCCAACAGCACCACCACCTTCCGGTTCGACAGCAGCGAAATCACCTTCCGCGCTTACTGCGCCAACGCTTTTCAGCTTCCGGCAAGCGCCTTCAAAAAACCGACCGCGTTCGCGTAGACCGGCTCTTCCGGCACCACCACGCCCGGCAGGCACGCTTCGAGGCGCTCCTTAAGAAGTAAAACTCCGCCGCCGCACAGGATCACGGTTTTTACGAACCCGGCCCGGTTGCCCCACGCCCCTATGACCCGCTGGCTTACCGCCTGCGCCGCGTCGGAAAGCGCCCTCTCGACCGCCGCGAAAAGGTCGACCGTCCGGCCGTTGAACGTTATCCGGCGGGCCTTCACCGCCCCCTCCCGCATTTCCACCGGGAGAGGCGCGCCGGTCTGGGCCTGGAACTCCGCCGCCACAGCCCGGTGAACCAGGTGGACGCCGACCTCCGCGCCGCCGCAGCAGTCAAGGACCGGCACCGGCCTGCCGTCCTGGACCTCCAGCAGCAGGTAGTCGGTCGTGTATTGTCCGACATCCACCACGCCGACAAGCCCCTCTCCGGGCAGGAGCTCCGGGCAGGCCGCGACCGCTCCTGCCCCCTGGGGCAAAACCAGCACGCGGTTGAAGCTGATGTAACGCTCTTCGCCGCCGTCAACCAACACCCACGCCGCCAGTGTCTTCAGCCGCGCCGCCAAAGCGTTCTTCTGCGACCGGTAGTAGGCCAGCGGCAGGCCTACCGCGAGGTCGGCCTGGCCCGGAAAAGCTCCAGCGCCCCCGACACCTACCAGGTAGGCCGCCGTCAGCACCAGCAGGTCGTGCATCCCCTCCGGCTTCTGCCGGGAGAGAGTCGCCACCGCCGCCAGAGACCGCAGGGCCGCCTCGCCGACCAGCTTCTCCTCCGCCTCGCCGTTCAGGTAACGCACCCGCACCCGGTGCCCAGGGCCGTTGGACAACGCCCCGGCCAGCGGGTCCTCGACCGCGGGCGCGACCACGCTCGGGAAGCAGGCACGCTTGCCGCTGGTGGAGACGGCCTTGGTGTAGCCGTAGCCAATATCCGCGGCGACCGCGCGCCGGGCCGGGCTAGTTTGGGTTGCAAGCGCAGGTTTTTCGAGCACGCTAACGCTCACCGCCGTCATCTCCCTTCGATTCGTTTAGTTCTCTCAAAAAGCCGACCGCGGGCTTGAACTTGACCGTCAGCTTCCGCGTTCCGTCCCTCGGCTCCCGACCACGCCGCGAACGGCGCGGGTGAAATGTCCCAATCCCGGCCAGGCGGACCTTCTCGCCCCGCCTGGCGGCGTCCAGCAGGCA
Organism: Thermodesulfitimonas autotrophica; assembly: GCF_003815015.1. Classification (NCBI taxonomy): domain Bacteria; kingdom Bacillati; phylum Bacillota; class Clostridia; order Thermoanaerobacterales; family Thermoanaerobacteraceae; genus Thermodesulfitimonas; species Thermodesulfitimonas autotrophica. The sequence continues at coordinate 10,707 of NZ_RKRE01000004.1, read as the reverse complement.
GGCGCGAAAGTGCTCCAGGATGAGCTCGCGCACGTCTTTCTTGTAAGCGTCCATCCGCTTGCTAAGGTCCTTGATTACTTCCTGCGTGTTCAAGGTATCACCCCCAATTAAGCGTCGGTTTTTGGCGGCGAAGCATCCGAACCCGAAGGGTTTGGCGCAGAAACGACCGCGATCCCGTCCCGCCACTCAACCGTCCAACCCTGCTTCTCAAAGGTCTCCCGCAGCGGCACCAGAGGCAGCGGGCCGCCGTTGGCCGCCTGGTCCAGCTCGGCAGGGGACACCTTCACCCGGATCTCTGGGTTGGAGCAAACCACTACCTCGCTGTTGTCGAAGTCGAACCAGTCCGCCGCGTCCAACGCAATGCAAACAGCGTCCAGCGGGACGAAAAGCCTGCCGTTCCGCAACTCCGGCGGGCGGCTCAGGGTTTCCGCAACCAGAAAGCTTTCGCCTCCCTGATAAACCAAGAGCCATACGGACGGAACGCCCGGCTGAAACCCGGCGGCCTTGACCTCCGGCAGGCCGGGGAAGCCGCCTGCCGGTTCCCCGGAAGCAAAAGCGAAAGAAGCAGCCGCCGCCGTCAACGCAACAACAACCGCGAGCACGAAGAGGAACTGCCGCATAGAAACCACGCTCCTTGTGTTTGTTTTGTTGTTCTCAAAAAAAAGAGGCCCCGGATTACTCCAGGGCCTCTTCACTTTTACCATCCCAGTTCCCGCAGCAACCGCAGCAGCACTGTCAACGCTTCCGCGCGGGTGATGTGCGCGTTCGGTTTTAAGCTGCCGTCCGGGTAGCCGGACACAACGCCGTCGGCGACCACAGCCTTGGCCCAGTCCGGCACGTCCCTCGCGTCCCGGAAAGCCGACAGGTCGGCGGGCTTCGCGCCGATCTTCTTCAGCGCGTTGCTCACCATCGCCGCGGCCTCGATCCGGGTTATCGGCTCGTTACCGGCGAAGTCGCCCGGCGCACGGCCTGAAGCAAGCCCGCTCGCCAGGGCTGCCGCCACGTTCGTCCGCGCCCAGGCAGGGACGTTCTTTACCCCGGACAAGACGCGCTCCTGCTCCTCCGGCGTAGGCGTCAGAAGCACCTGGTACACTTTCTGTTCGCCCTCCGGCAGGACGCCTAAAGCGCGGGTCAGGACGGCGACGAACTCGGCCCTGGTGATCTCCCTGTCCGGACCGCAGGGCCGCTCCAGGCTGGCGGGGTCCTTCGGGTTCGGGTAGCCCTCCACCAGCGCCAGGCCGTTCATCCGGTTGATCCCCGGTTCGGCCCAGTGCCCGGCCACGTCAGTGAAGCGCGGCTGCCGCACCGCAAACACCGCCACCCAGCCGGAGTAGCCGCCGTCGTTGACTACCTTGACCGTCTTGCCGTCCGGCTGCGGGTAACTGGCCAGTGCCACCCATTTGCCATAGCGTTCGTTCCAGTAGTAGACCCTCGGCGTCAGGCCCTTCTCTTTCGCCTCGGCCAGGCGGTCGCCCCGGGTGATGTCAACGGTAAATTCTTTCCCTTCAGCTTTTTCTCCCGCAGGCGCATAGCCGGTCTTCACCGCTTCCGCCACCAGGGGCATATGCCCCGGCCAGCGCGCGATGAACACGCTCTCCGGCAGGTTCTCGACCGGGGGCGGGGCTTCGGCATTGGGGCTGCCGCCCGAACCGCCACCGGAAGAGGGCGCAGGAGGCGAAGGCGGCGGGGAGGCGACCGGCGCAGGCAGATCGTATTTGACGATGTTATCGCTGGTCACGTAGTACCACGAGCCGTAGAACACCGACGGGGTGTAGGTCAGCCGCACCGGCGCCACAGGGCAATCGGACGCCAGCACGAATTTATCGTCCGCCGTGGCCGACACGACGTCGCTCGGCGCAACCCCAACCAGGTCGCCGGTAGACCGCAGGTAAATCACCGGCCCCAGCGCGACCCAGGTGTTGCCGAGCACCGGCCTGCTCAGGGTGCCGACGGCGGCGGGATCGGGCGCAGTCTCCCACAGCACGGAACCGGTGCCGCCGAACGCTACCAGGTGGTAAGCGCCGGTGGAGTCCACCGCCGCGGCAACCGATCCGGCGGCGTCACCGGCAATGACGACAGGCTTCTGCCAGGTAGGAGAGTATATGCCGCCATAGGCGTAGCCGCGATAAGCGACACCCGCCACCGAGAGGGCGTCGGCCTCCCCCGCAGGCGCGGGCAGGTCGATTACTGCGCTGAGCAGCCCCACGGTCACCCGGTCGCCGTGAACGGCAACGGTCGGTGGGGTCGCCACGCCTGTATTACCGTAGGCGTAGTAAAGCGACGCGGGCGTTATCCCGTTCCCGATACCCAGCAGTAAGTTGGTCAGCGTGGTGGCGCCGAGCAACGCGCCGGTTTTGCCGTCGTACCGCAGCAGGGAAACGTTGCTCATATCCGCCTCGGCCACGACAACCGTGCCGTCAGCCAGGAACGCCGGGGGCGAGATCGCAGCAGATCCCAGGCCCGCGCTCCAGTGAAGCGTCCCGTCAGGGTTGAAGCAGTCGAGGGACGCGCTGATCGCGTCCGCCTTGGCCGCCGCAACGGAGCCGTCGGTCGGGTTGACTGCGGGCGCGGTGTAATTGCCTACAACCTGCCACTTGCGCGTCCCCGTAGCGGTGTCGACGGCTTCCAGACCTTCACCGACCGCCCCGGCAACGTTGCCGTGGGCGATGTAAAGCGTATCGACAGACTTCGCTACGCCGAAGCCGAGATACCTGCTGCCGGTGTCGTGAAACCATTTCCGCTCCGCGGTCGGGTCCGGCGCCTTATGCTCCGCCTCGACAACCGGTGAACCGGGCACCACGGCGAAGGCACTCACCGGGTTGATCTCGGCGGTCCAGGTGAGGGATTGAGTGTTTAATCCGGTCCCCAAGGCTGCCCCCCAGTGCTGCACTGCCCCTGGAGCGAACGTCACGGTCACCGTGCCGGTCAGGCCCGGGCCGAGCACGTCCTGGAGGTGGTAGACAGCGGTAGAAACACCGCCCCAGAGGTCGATTTCGTCATAGCGCACGGTGCAAGGCAGCCCGCCCAAACTGTAGCTCTTAACCCCGAACGGCGTCTTTACTTCCACCGTCACCAGCGACGGATCCGCCACAGCCACCGGCACAGAGAACCGCGGCGCGATGGGACCGTGACCGTAGCCTATTGGAATAGATTGGGCGTCACTGACGCAATCCGACCCGGAAGCGAACATGGTCTCTCCGGGTGAAAGCAGCGTCGGCTCCTGCGCCGGAACCGTGAAGCTGAGCGTGGACGGAACCGCGGCCGCGCCGTCCGTCCCCTGGAACCAGTAGTATGAGGTGGTGAAGCTCACCGACCCCGCGGGCCAGGACGAGGGGGAGCCCCCGTACCGCCAGGATTCGTCGGGGACGATGGGATAGACGCGCCAAACGGCAGGGTTCGCAGCGTCCTGTTCGGCCTTAACTTTAAAGACCGCAGGACCCGAGGCGGTGATCGGCGCGCCTATGACTTTTGCGGCTTTGTTGAACGTGACCACCAGCGGGTCCTGTATTGTTGCGGGATAGACCGCGGAAACCACCTGCAAAGGCTCCAGCACAACGACGGGCTGCTGCAAACTGAGCGTCTGGTAGGTGTAAGTTATGACCGTCTGCCCCACCCCTGCGGCGGAGATAATGAAGGCGCCTGTCCCGTTCGGCGTTACGGACGCCACGGCTGGGTCGACCACGGTCGCCGTGGTAGCGGCAATCTCCTGGTGGCCGTCGGGCCAGTAGACGTAAGTGTATACCGGAGTGCTGTAACCTACCGGCGCACCGTAAGTCAGCGTGACGACGCTACCAGCCTTGATTCCCGCTGCGGAGGTGTAGAAGCTGTAGCTGAAAGCAGCGTTCGGCGTAAGGTACACCGCGTCCGCCACCGCGCCCTCTGCCAGCGCGACGGTGATCTTGTCGCCGGCGGGCAGGCCCGGCACAGTGATATCCACCTGGGCGGGGTTGGCGGCGTTGACCGCAACAGCCGATACTGGGATAGGGCCGTAGGCATAGCCGGTGACGCTGAAGTATGCCGCGTTCTGCACCGTTACCGCCTGGTCAAAGACCAGGTTCAGCGTGGTGGTAGTTTCCGGTACCCAGGTCGTCCCTGAAGTAGGCGATGTTGCGGTCACAACCGGTGCAGCCTGGGCGACGCCTGCAAAAAACAGGGTGAGCGCGGCAGCGATTGCAAACAAAATAAACGCACGCTTAAGCACAAGGCCATCCCTCCTGTAAGTTTTTTAACCCCGACCGGCACATAAGTTCACCCCCTCCAGCCGGATATGATTGGGGCCTCTAAAAAACAAAAAGCCGGGCCAAAGCCCGGCGCTTTTCATTCACGAAAAATAAACGAAACAATCGCTGTCTAACGAAGCTTCTACGGCCTCTTCAGATTCTTTCAGTTGCCTTTCCAGAGCCTGGAAATGCTCTTTTCCAAGGAGCCCAAAGTTTAAAGCGGTTTTAATTAGATTGCTCAGTTCTTCTTTTTTTGTGGGAAGTTCGCCATCAAGCGTAGCAAGAAAGATATAGTATTCCAGCGCCTCATACACCTGCTGTTGCAACAAGACAAACTCACCTCCCTTCCCCCAGAACCTCCCTGAGCCCCATCCCCCACTTCCGCCGGAACACCGCAGGCGACAGCTTAAAAGCGTCCCTCACCCGCTCGGCCTCCTCCGGCGTCACCGGGTCGCCCCAGAGCGCGTCCCCCACCTGCGGCGCGTTTTCTGGCGGTTCCGGTGCGGCGGGCACCACCTGGAGCTTGGTACCGGAACCGGCTTCCTCCACTCTCGCACCACTTTTCGGTACGAACGGTCGCAGCCAGGGCAGGTCCTCAAGGCGCTTGCCGGTCGCTTCGCAGTAAAGCGCGTCGAGCGCGAAATCAAATTGGTCAGTAGGATACCGCCCCGACGGCACGTCCGGCACGGCGGGGTTAAGGGGTACGCGCGTGCGCTTTTCGGACGGTTCGGGTTGCGGTTCGGGCGGTTCCGTCGGCACCGCTTCCGCGCCCGCCGCCGCCTCTTTAGCCGCTTTCTTCGCGGCCAGCAGCGGGTACAGTGCCCAGTATAGCCTCGCCGCATCTTTACCCGCTGCCCGGATTTCTTCGGCGTCCTGTAAAACCCTCACGGCTTCCTGCGGCACGTTGCCGTCCGGGAACGCCACTATCGCAGCGTTCCCCGCCGCGTAAGCCTCCCGCGCGGCGTTCCAATCGTTCATCGTCACCACCACGAGCTTCCGGTCCCAACCCTCCGGGACCGCCACGCGGCCGGGCAAGCGGCTCTCGCTGGCTACAGCGCTTTCCTTCTTCCTCCACCCCGGTTCCATCAGGTCGCGCAGGTCGTTCCAGCCCTTCCCGGCGCAGGAGTTGTGGTGGCACTTCGCCGCCACACGGCCCGCAGCGTCTTGGTAGACGAACGCGCTCAGGTTCGCGTGCTCCGGATCCCAGGGGCACCGCCGCAGCACCCACAGCCTGCCGCCGTTCCAGCTTTTCTCGGACTGGACCTCCACGCCGTGCGCCCGCAACCACTCGCCCACGTCGAAGCCCGCTTTGCCGTGAAAGCCGCCATTCCCAGGCTGCGGCGCCATAGCCGCCACGCGGTCCAGGTCTTCACACGGCACCGGCTGCAGGGACTCGGGTACCTCGATCAACCGCGCCATCCGGTGCGGCCGGTCCGGGAGGTTATCGCCTTTAGCCGCCAGGGTACCGTAAAGCTTCCAGATCCGCGCGGCGTTATAAACCTTCCGGTCCACCTCCACCCCGGCCCCGGAGTGAAACGCCGCCACGGCGTCGACCGTGCGGCGCACCAGTTCGGTAGCTTCCGCAGTGTTCGGAAGGTCCACGCGGTAAAGCAGGTGCGCGCCGTTGCCCGAATCCGCCAGGACCGGCTCCGGCCAGCCCAGGCCCCGCAGCCAATCCCGCACCTGCCGGGCCCTCTCCAGGGCGGCCTCATGCTCGGCGTCAGAGCTGGAAACCCCTGCCGGGCGCACGGGGTCGAAGTCCAGGCCGAGCCATTGCCGGGCAACCACATCTGCGTCACCAGCGGTATTCTTTGCCCAGGGCTGGCACCGCCCGGCGCACCGGGCAAGCAGGGCAGGGTCGAGCGGGTTGAGGGTGACGTAAACCGCACTCACCCTCACCGTTTCGCCTTTCCGGTTCCTGAAGCCACCGGAGAGCTTCGCGGCCCACTCAGCCAGCTCGCCCGGGTCGGAGAAGTACCCCGCGATGGTGCCCATCCGTGTGGATGGCACCCGCAGCTCGACGCAGAAGTCTCGCCACGGGCCAGGGCCGAACAATAAACCCAGGGCACAGTGGATTTCGTCGGCATCGGCTTTAAACACGCTTGATCGCCTCCCTGCCCGTGTAGCGGTAGTAAGCCCGCCGTGAGAGAGTGTCAGCTGTCTCGTTCTCCTCTCGAGGCACCCAGCGGAAGCGAACAGATGCGAACCGGCTGGCAAGTTCCCGCGCTTTCCTGTAAAGCGGCATCAGCAGGGGCGCGTTTACGGCATACTGGCCAGTCAGTTGCCGGACAACAAGCTGGCTGTCAGAACGGACCTCGATCTCTTCTCCGGCGTAGCCGTTCTTTATCAACCACTCCAGCGCCCGGATAACCGCCGTGTATTCGGCTACATTACTCGTAGCGCCCGGGCCGGAACAGACAACGCCGTAGCGCGCCATAACCCGCTCGCGCATAATTTCCGCGCAATCCCGGTAGGCCAGCCAGCCGTAGGTGGCCACGCCCCCCGGGTTGGGCTCACAAAGACCGTCACAGAAGACAATAACCAAAACGAAATCACCCCCCCTAAAAAAAGAGAAGCCGGGGTTGCACCGGCTTCTCTTTAGAATGGTGAATTATCTAAGTCAAAGTCTGGTTTTAAACCTAAAGCATCGCCTTCCTCTGTAAAAATACTTAAATCCCTCCACTCCTCTAACCGGATAACGCCAGTCCAGCCGGTGTAGCGGTTCTTGCGAACACGGAGGTCTTTCTTTTTCATATTTACGCTCTGCTCGTTCTCCCGCGCCCGCGGGTCCTTGTCCGGCGGCCACTCCAGTTGGAGGTAGAGGTCGCAGTCGTAATTCACCTGGCCCGATTCCCTTGTGTCCCCCTCGCGGTTGAGCGCCGCAACGCATATCACTGTCCATCCCTCTTTATTAGCCATCAAGACTGCCTGTCGACTCACCCGGTCAATCCGGTGCCGCAGCGCGTCTTGCAGCCACTTCTCCTGCGTCGCGCCTGCCTCCACGTGGGCCAGCGCCTGGAGATAATCGATCACCACCATCACGTGCCGGGCACTCAGGCGCTTCTGAAACGCTTTGGCCTTCGCGCGGATATGCGCCATCGTCGTGTTCTCCGTTACCTCTATCACCGCGAACCTCCGCCCTTTGGCTGCATCCCACTTCGCCCTCCCGGCCGAAAGGGAAGCGACGTCGCCCGTGCCCCGCGAGGCATAGTCGTACCAGTTCAGCCGTCCCTCTATACATATTAGCTTTAGCCGCATTCTCCAGGGTGGCTCCTCCGCCGTAACGTAAACCACCGCCGTATCCTCCACCTCCAGGAACCGGTTCGCCAGCCACAAAGCGAAGTGCGTCTTGCTCGTCCCCTCCCTCCCGGCGAGGACCCACGCGCCGGGCTGCACGCCGCCCGTCGCGCGGTCCAGCGAGCGCAACCCCAGCGGCGGCCACGGGACCGGCCGGCCTGTCCGCGCTACCGCATCGGCGACCTCCCTAACACGGGCGTCCATCTCGGCCGCAACCTCCGCATCGGCAAGGGTGACCAGCCTGCCAGCCGTCAAACCCTGCACCGCCTCCTCTGCGCGCTGCAAAGCCTCCTGGACGCGCAGGAACACCTGATCCGCGGGCAACGCCGGGAGGTCGCGCCACGCCGCCTCGAGCGCCTCCGCGGCCAGCCGCTTCCGGGCCAGCTCGGCCAACTCTGCTACCGCAGCGTCAAGATCGAAGCCCGCCGGGACGTCGACCTGCGGCACCGCGCCTGGCGGAACCGGTTTTTCTTCGGCTACGGCGTCAGCCAGGGCGGCGAACGCCTCACCGTGGCACGGGAAGCACGCGGGTGAGAGATAGTCGCTCAGGCGGTAGAACTCCTCCTCTCCAACTTGAGCCAAAGCGCGGAGCACGCGCGCCTCCAGGTCCGGGTTAGTAAAAACGGCCGCCGGAGCCGCCAAAGGAACTACTTTTGCGATATGAACCACTCCCTTCCCGAAAGGTTGTATCCTAAATTAAAAAAAGACCCGGGATCATTCCCGGGCCTTCGGGAAGGGAAGCCCGCGCCGTGAACGACGCGGGCGGGACACGCGGATTTATGAGGAAAAGCCAGGTTACGGAACCAGGTAAGTCAGGTAAGCCAGGAAGGGGGGCGGCAGGGTGCCCCGTCAGGGGCGGGTCCCTGCCGCCCCTCTCTTTAGGTCTTTAAAAGACCTTTAGATCTTTAGCCGCGACCGCGGGCATCGAAGCCTACAGCCGCAAGGTACAGAAAAATTTTCCAGTTGATATTGGGTCACGTTTTCGTTGATATTGGGTCACGTTCACCGTTGATATTGGGTCACATTTTCGTTGATATTGGGTCACATACCGCTGTGATATTGGGTCACATCCCCCGTTTGGTGCGGAGGACGTAAACCGGTTTCCCGTCTATTCCACCCCGTATCTGGTATTCCAGGACACCAGCCGCCGCCAGGCCGTCCAAAATCCTCCGGATTGCTCGTCGCCGCTCGATGGTCCGAGGGGAGCGAAGGTCTAATATCTCTTCTACTGTGCTCTCTTTCCACTCAGCAGGGTTGCGACGCTCTGCAGCCAGGCGGTAAACCAAGTTCTTCGCGTGCGCTACTTGTCTGCGGGGCAGCTTCTTTGCCGCGTCCAGCCACCAGGTAGGGATGGTTGCTGGGGGAAGGAGGTTTAGCAGTGTAGCGTAGGGCTCCGTGATGCAGATGATCGTCCGTTTTTTATTAGGTGGGACCTCCTTACCGTCCCGCATTCCCTCTACCCCTACATAGCTTATGAAGCCGTAAGTCAACATAGTGGTCTCTTTTTTTCGCCCGGCCTTGTCCAACTTGGTAATAACCTCTTGGTTCACGATGGTGAACGCACGAAGAAAGGCCAGCGCGGTCTGGATCTCCCGCAGGTTCTCCTGGTTTACCGGTATGCCAGCCAGTCGAGCGATTTCCCGCAGGGTAGTGTAAATCTTACGATCCTCTGGCCTTTGCTGGTACCAGAGGGTGGTGACCGCAGCCAGCACGTCACGGACGAGGTGTATTTTAGGTAAGAAAGGAATAAACTCCCGGGGGATAAGGAACTCCCTCTTATCCCCCTGCCACCGCCACCAGGCGGCCTCGAGGATTAGCTGTTTTTGATGGTCTTGCACCAGGCGGCGCATATCCTTCTCCGCATCCTGCCGTTTCGTGGGGCACCTGAATGCGTGGGCGTCCCGCGCGAAGTTTCGTTCCATCTTCAGGTTTAGGTTCTCCGCCATCCCGCCGCTCACCTCCCTTCTAATCGAGTAGGAGGGGGCGGTTAACCCCCGTCCTCTCACACCACCGTACGTACCGTTCGGTATACGGCGGTTCATAAGGTTGAACGAAGCTCACGGTAACCTTCGACTAAGCTGATAAGCCCCTGGTCGCGCCAGTAGGCAAGGCCAAGGGCTTTGCTTACTTGAGGAGAGATAGCCAGCCGCCAGTAGCCCTTGCGTGACCCAGCAACCAGCCTGGCCCACCCTTTAGGAATGCCGAGGACAACAAGGTTGCGCCACTTGGTGCGCGGTTTCTTCCACTGCTTCAATAGACACATCCGCAAGCGCCGCCGTATCCATTCGTCCAGGGATTGGAACACGCTCGGGGTATCTATCAGCCGGAAGTAACCTACCCATCCCTTGAGGTAAGCGTTCAGTTGCTCAAGGCGTTCTTTCAGGCTTATGCTGCGGCTGCGTTTGGTCAGTTGCCGTATCTTATCCTTGAACCGCTGAGCGGTCTTCGGGGCCAGCCGAATGCGCGGCTCTTTGTCCCAGGTGAAGGAAAACCCCAGGAACTTCCGCCGCCAGGGCCGGTCAACAGCACTTTTCTCCCAGTTGATTCTCAGCTTGAGCCGCCCCTCTACAAACCGGCGGACGCTTTCCATCACGCGCAGACCCGCCCTCCGGCTCTTGACGTAGATGTTGCAGTCGTCCGCATAACGGGCAAATTTGTGCCCACGCCGCTCTAATTCTTTGTCCAGGTCGTCAAGGATGATGTTGGCTAAAAGGGGACTTAGCGGCCCTCCCTGCGGTGTGCCCTCCTCCCGCCGGATACAGCATCCGTTGACCATTATCCCGGCTTCAAGATAGCGCCGGATGAGTCTGAGCAGGCGCTTGTCCTTGACTTTGCGCGCTACCCTGGCCATCAGAAGGTCATGGTTGACCCGGTCAAAGAACTTCTCCAGGTCAATGTCCACCACGTACCTGTATCCCTGCCGAATATACTCCTGGGCCTGTCTTACCGCCTGGTGGGCGTTTCGTCCCGGTCTGAAACCGTAACTTTGCTCGGAGAATCCTGGGTCAAAGATGGGCGTCAGTACTTGCAGAAGGGCCTGCTGGATGAGGCGGTCCAGCACCGTGGGGATGCCTAACAGCCGCACGCCTCCGTCGGGTTTCGGGATTTCGACCCTGCGGACAGGCTGGGGCCGGTAGGTCCCCTGAAGGAGTTCTTCACGAACCTGGGGCCAGCGTTCTCGTAGGAGGTC
>NZ_RKRE01000001.1:600000-766366 GCF_003815015.1 Thermodesulfitimonas autotrophica | reverse complement strand
TTGTCCCGCCAGGGGCACAGCTGGGTAGCCATGTCTGGCAGGGATAAGCGCTGAAAGCATCTAAGCGCGAAACCCGCCCCAAGATAAGGTTTCCCACCATCTGGAGGTTAGAGGTTAGAAGTTAGAGGTTGGAGAATCCAACTTCCAACATCCGGCCTCCAACCTCCAGATGGGTAAGATCCCTGGTAGACTACCAGGTAGATAGGCCGGAAGTGTAAGCCGGGTAACCGGTTGAGCTGACCGGTACTAATCGATCGAGGTCTTGACCTGAAATTGAATCCCCGCGCTATGCAGTTTTGAAGGAACAAAAACAGTTTAAGGTTCAACGTGCAACGTTCAACGTTGAACGGACCAGGAAACCAAGCTGTTTGAGTATTAATTTTGAACGTCAAAGTTTCCGGTGGCCATAGCGGAGGGGCAACACCCGTTCCCATTCCGAACACGGCAGTTAAGCCCTCCAGCGCCGATGGTACTGCCCTGGCGACGGGGCGGGAGAGTAGGTCGCCGCCGGAAAATAAATTAGCGATGCCCGGGTAACCGGGTATCGTTGTTTTTGGGGACCGGGAGGAAAAACATACGGCTGATTTTGAACTAAAGTGTTTTCTTGGTAGATCTATTCAGATTTAAGAGGGCACGCGGCTCCGGGAGAGGTTTCGAGAAGGTTCAGCTTGTTTATCGCTCCGAAAACAATGATCACGTCGCCAGGTAAAATTGTTTCGCTGATATCGGGATTGGCGATCGTGGTTCCGTTGCGGATGATGGCCAGGAGCTGGGAGCCGTAGTCTTCCTTGAGACGGGAATCGCGCACGAGTTTTCCGGCGAGGGGCGACTTTTCGTCAATCAGAATCTCTTCAAGCTTGTAATCCGGGTGGCGTCGTTCGAGAATGCTGTGAATGAAATCGACCGTTGCGGGTTTAACGGCAGCCAGCGCGAGCCGGGCGCCCCCGGCGATACCAACGGCAGTTACCCAGTCGGCGCCGGCACGCTTGAGGCGGGCAATGTTCTCGGGGCGGTCGGCCCGAGCGACAACGCGGATACGCGGATTTAAATCCTTTGCGGCCATGGTGATGAGGATGTTGGCCGAGTCGCTGGGAAGCGCCGAGATAATGCTGCGGGCCCGTTCTATCCCTGCGGCTTTGAGGATTTCATCTTCGGTGGCGTCACCGAGAATAACCAAGTAGCCGCGCTCTTTCATCAGCTCGACATAGTGTTCGTCGTGGTCTATTCCTACGATTGATGCGCCTTCGCGTTCAAGTTGTTTGATGGCCGCGGTTCCCGCACGACCGAGGCCGCAAACGATAACGTGGTTTTTGAGTTTGGCGATTTTGCGCTCCATCTGTTTTTCCCTCCAGAAATGGATCAGGTGGCCTTCGACCAGCGTAGCAACGAGAACGGAGAGTGCAAGCCAGACATAACCAACGCCGGTGAAGAGCAGAAAGATTATAATCATCTTACCTGCCGCGGTGACCGGGTAAATGTCGCCGTAACCGACGGTAGTAAGCGTAATAAGAATAAGGTAAAAGGAGTCGAAAAGGCTTAGTTTTTCGTAGTGAGCGAGAAGAAAAGTACAGACAAGACAGATAGCGCCCTGAATAATAGAGATAAAGAACAACAGGCGCAGGGCTACGGAAAAAGCCTTCCTGTTATTGTCTGGAAGCTTGTATCCCTTCGGTGCAGGCATGTTTTTACCTCTGCTATAGTTTCGGAGATCTTGGTGCCTCTTCCTTCTTGATTTCGGCAAAAACGCACAAAGTTTTAAGTCCTTCTTGGGCTGTTCCTACTTCCGGGGCTGTTGTGCGCTGCCTCTTGCCAAGCAACGCTTTTTAAACTATAATAAGGAGTGCACGCGGCAGTGGCGGAACGGCAGACGCGCTAGACTCAGGATCTAGTGGGGATTACCCCGTGGAGGTTCAAATCCTCTCTGCCGCACCATAAAAAAGAGCTCTGTGGGCCCTCCGGATCGCCGCCTACCAGAATAGGCGGGCGTTGCGGGGGGTTTATTTTTGGCGCTTTTCCGGCGGCGGTTAGCAAATTCCCGGTACGGGGTCTGGGCTTACAGGAATCTATCGTTTCGGCCGCGAAAGAATTAGTAGGGACGCACTTTCTTCAGGGGTTGGTTGCGGTGAGCTGTTACAGGCTTGCGGTGGATACCGGGGGGACTTTCACTGACTTCTGCCTCTTAGGGGACGACGGTACGGTGAGTGTTTTCAAGGTTCCTTCCACTCCGGATGATCCTTCGCGCGCGGTGGTTCGGGGGCTCGAAATTCTCAGGGAAAAGGGAATCGATTTGTCCCGGATCGCTCTTTTTCTTCACGGAACGACGGTGGCGACGAACGCCATTCTCGAGAAGAAAGGGGCGCGTTTAGCGCTGGTTACTACGAAAGGATTCCGGGATGTCATTTTCATCGGCCGGCAAAACCGGCCCCACCTTTACGACCAGTGGGTTACCCGCCCGCAGCCGCTCGTTTCAAGGGGTATGGTTTTCGAGGTCAACGAGCGGATGCTGGCGGACGGTTCGGTAATGGTTGCCCTTGAGGAAAAGGAGATTGCCGCGCTGGTAGCCCGACTGCGGGAAGTGCAAGTCGAAGCGGTCGCGGTGGTCTTTTTGCATTCCTATACCAACCCTGCACACGAATTGCTTTTTAAAAAGGAACTGGAACGGCGGCTGCCTCACCTTTCGGTCACCATCTCTTCAGAGATTGTCCCCGAATTCAGGGAGTACGAACGGACGAGTACTACGGTGGTCAACGCTTACGTACAACCGGTAGTAGCGCGGTACCTCACGAAGCTTGCCGCAAGTTTAAAGCAAGCGGGGGTAAAAGGCTTCTATGTTATGCAGTCGAGCGGCGGCGTTATTTCTCCAACGCAGGCGCAAAGGGAAAGCGTGCGGACGGTGCTGAGCGGACCGGCGGGTGGTGTCTTGGCCGGGGTGTACCTGGCACGGTTGACGGGCTTTAAGAACCTTATCACCGCCGATATGGGCGGCACCAGCATGGATGTCTCCCTTATTTGTGACGGGGAAGCGCGATACACCGACGAGGGAATGATCGGCGGTTACCCTTTGCGGTTGCCTATGGTTGCGGTGCATACGGTCGGGGCGGGCGGCGGCAGCATTGCCTGGGTGGACCCCGGCGGCGCCTTGCGCGTTGGCCCCCGGAGTGCCGGCGCGGTACCGGGGCCGGCCTGTTACGGGTTGGGCGGGGCAGAGCCTACCGTGACGGACGCCAATCTGGTCTTGGGGCGGCTCGGGGCGGCGGATTTTGCTGGTGGGAAGGAGCTGCGCCGGGAGCTGGCGGAGCGCGCAATTGCCGAAAAGGTCGGCGGACCTCTGGGGTTAGGGGTTCAAGAGGCAGCTGCGGGCATTGTCCGCGTGGTAAATGCGAATATGGTGCGGGCGATGCGGGTCGTTTCGGTGGCGAAAGGCTATGACCCGCGGGACTTTGTTCTCGTTGCTTTCGGCGGCGCGGGACCGCTGCATGCGGTGGAGCTTGCCCGGGAATTAGGCATCCGCCGCGTCTTGGTGCCGCCCTTTCCCGGGATTACCTCTGCCTGGGGGATGCTTGCGGCTGATTTTCGCCGGGATTATACGCTCACCTGGGTAAAAGAGCTACGGCCGGGAATGGAGGCGGAACTGGCGGAACTCGCAGGCAAACTCACCCGGCGGGGGCGGGAGGATCTCCTCCGGGAGGGATTTGCGGCCCAGGATATCACGCTTGCGCCCTTGATCGATCTCCGTTACAAGGGGCAGTCCGCCGCGTTGACTCTCCCCTTGCCCGATCCGGCGGTGCCGGATTTTGCGGGCGCCCTTACCCGTTCCTTTCACGGGTTGCACATCCAGTTTTACGGCTACGCGCGGGAAGAGGCGCCGGTTGAGGTGGTGGCGCTGCGGTTAGTGGCGACGGGGCGATTGCCGTCCCTGAAACCGCCGGCGCGGCAGGGCGTATCACCACCTGCACCCTGTGGGGCGAGAAGGGTTTATTTTGCGGCGGAGCAGGTGACGGTGCCTGTTTACCGCCGGAGTGAGGTTGGTGCTGGCTGGGCGGTGGAGGGGCCGGCGGTCATCACCCAGGCCGATTCCACCACCCTGTTGTGGCCGGGCGACCGCGCTTACGGGGACGAATGGGGGAACATCATCATCGAAACGGGGGATGCTGATTGGAGATCGACCCGGTAACGCTCGAGGTCCTGCGGAACGCGCTGCAAGCGATAGCTGAGGAAATGGGGGTCACCCTAACCCGGACGGCGTTGTCACCCAACATCAAGGACCGGCGGGACTGCTCCACGGCTATCTATACGGCGCGCGGGGAGCTTGTGGCTCAGGCGGAGCATATCCCGCTCCACCTGGGGCTGATGCCCACCGTAGTAAAAAAGACGCTGGAGTTTTATCCTCCCGAGACGCTCAGGCCAGGCGATACGATTATCATCAACGACCCCTACATCAGCGGCTCGCACCTGCCGGACATCTGTCTGATTTCGCCCGTCTTTATGGGGGAAGAGTTGCTGGGCATTGTGGCCAATCTTGCCCACCACGTGGACGTAGGCGGGATGGTTCCTGGAAGTATGGCGACGACCGCCACTGAGATTTTTCAGGAGGGTATCCGCATCCCTCCGGTCAAGCTCTCGCAGGGCGGGAAGCTCAACGAAGAGTTGCTGCGCGTGCTGGCGCAAAACGTTCGGAACGCTGCTACCTTTTGGGGGGACATTCAGGCCCAGATAGCCGCGAATACGGTGGGTGCCAGGAGGCTTGCGGAACTGGCGGCGCGCGTTGGCGGCGCGGAATTAAAGCGCTACCTGCGGGCGGTTATTGACTATGCGGCGCGGCGCTTCCGCAAGGCCTTGAAAGAGTTGCCGCCGGGGATTTATACCTTTACCGATTATCTTGAGGGCGACGGCCTGACCGCCGACCCGATAAGGATTACGGCTACAGTCACGATCGGGGAGGAGGGCCTCAAAGTCGATTTCACGGGGACGAGTCCCCAGGTGAGAGGGCCAGTTAACGCTACCCGGGGCGTCACCCTGGCCTGCGTTTATTACGCGGTGAAGGCCGTCTGTGATCCTGAGTTGCCGGCGAGCGAAGGGATTGCCTACCCGCTCACGGTGATTACGCCGCCAGGGACCTTAGTAAACCCTACGTTTCCCGCTCCCGTAGCCCACGCGAACATCAACACGGCGCAGCGGATCGCCGACGTGGTGTTCGGTGCTTTGGCCCAGGCTGTACCGGAGCGGGTGGCTGCGGCAGGAACCGGGAGTATGTCCAACTTCGCTATCGGCGGTCTGGATAGTAGGGGGCGCTACTATTCCTACATCGAGACTTACGGCGGTGGGCAGGGGGGTAAGTGCGGCCAAGACGGAATGGATGGCGTTCACGTGAATATGACCAATACATTGAACACTCCCGTTGAGGTTATCGAGATGGAGTACCCGCTCCTGGTGGCGCGGTACGGTCTGGTCCCCGATTCTGGAGGCCCTGGCGAGTACCGGGGCGGCTGCGGGCTTTGCCGCGAGATTACGCTGTTGCGGGAAGCTACTGTTTCGGTAAGCACGGAGCGTAGTTCGTTTACCCCCTGGGGCTTGGCCGGAGGTTTGCCGGGCAGAAATTCCCGTTGCCTGCTTAAACGTCCCGGCTGCGACTGGGAAGTGATGCCGGGGAAATTTACCCTGACGGTGCCTGCCGGGACGACGGTTATTTTAGAAACGGCAGGTGGCGGTGGCTTTGGTGACCCGCGCGCCCGCGCTCCGGAAGCGGTGCGGCGGGATGTGAAGAATGGCCTTGTGTCGCGTGAGGCGGCCCTTGCGGACTACGGCGTGGTTTTGAACGAAGACTGCGAAATCGATTGGATAGCAACGCAGGCAAAACGGCGCGAAACTAAAAGGCTTCCCTGAGTGCCGGGAAGCCCTTGAATTCCTATTCTTATATCCGGCGGGCCGTAGAAACGGGTAAAACCTGGTCCGGGGACCTATCCCGGGAGCGCCCTAGCCAAGAAGCCGCAACCGATCAGAGCACCGACGCCGAGGATGGCCAGGATCAGGAGCGCCACCTCCCAGCCGCCCATCGGACCCTTCCCCATCTGGCCGGTTAGCTGGCCACTTTCATCTTTCAGGAGTCGCAAGAGCGTCTGCCGCATCGCTTTCACCTCCTTCCCCTTGGTCCGGTTGCTTTGGAGAACCATTTGCGTTTCGCGGTCTGTGAGTTTATTTTAGCAAACAATTTGCCGTCGGGCTATAGTTTAACCGGATAATCTCAATAACGGCCCCGTGCTGAAGACAACTCTTGCTGCCCGGGGGTTTTTATCTTAGAATAATTTTGTATACCTAAAAACACTAAATTTTGCCCGATTTGGAGAGGAGCTGAGTTTATTAGTGGAGACGAAAATTTTGCTTACGGAGAAGGAGCTGCCCACCGCCTGGTACAACATTCAGGCCGACATGCCTAATCTTCCCAAGCCGCCTTTGCATCCGGCAACTAAACGGCCGGTCGGGCCGGAAGATCTGGCGCCCATTTTCCCGCTGGAGCTGATTAAACAGGAGGTCACCCGGGAGCGCTGGGTGCCCATTCCGGAAGAAGTGCTCGCGATTTACCGGTTGTGGCGTCCCAGCCCGCTTTTTCGGGCCCGGCGGTTAGAGCAGGTACTTCAAACGCCGGCACGGATATATTACAAATATGAAGGTGTAAGCCCGGCCGGCAGCCATAAACTGAACACGGCGGTACCTCAGGCCTACTTCAACAAGCAGGCAGGGATAAAACGCTTGGCGACCGAGACGGGGGCGGGTCAGTGGGGTAGTGCGCTTTCGATGGCCTGCAACTTTTTCGGCATGGAATGTACCGTTTACATGGTCAAGGTAAGTTACCACCAGAAGCCTTACCGGCGGATCTTGATGCAGGTTTTCGGGGCGGAAGTTCTGGCGAGCCCGACTGACAGGACGCAGTCGGGCCGGGCGATCTTGTCGCAGGACCCCGATTCGCCGGGAAGCCTGGGGATCGCCATCAGCGAGGCGGTCGAGGATGCCGCCACGCACGGCGATACGAACTATTCGCTCGGGAGCGTTTTGAATCATGTGCTGCTCCACCAGACCGTAATCGGGCTGGAGGCCAAGGCCCAGATGGAGAAGGCCGGGGATTATCCGGACGTGGTTATCGGCTGTGTTGGGGGCGGCTCGAACTATCCGGGTCTGGCTTTCCCCTTTTTGCAGGACCGGTTCGCCGGGAAGGCGCAGAGCCGTTTTATCGCTGTTGAGCCGTCGGCCTGTCCGACACTCACCAGGGGACTTCATACTTACGATTTCGGTGACGTAGCGGGATTAACGCCGCTCCTCTATATGTATACTCTCGGCAAGGATTTTATGCCGCCGGCAATTCACGCCGGCGGGCTGCGCTACCACGGGGACGCGCCGCTTTTGTGCCAGTTGGTGGCGGATGGTTTCATAGAGGCGCGGGCTTACGGCCAGCGTCAGGTTTTCGAGGCGGCGGTCCAATTTGCGCAGGCAGAGGGTATCGTTCCCGCTCCCGAGTCGGCGCACGCCATCAAGTGCGCCATCGACGAAGCGCTGGCGGCCAGGGAAGCGGGCGAAGCGCGGGTTATCCTCTTTAACCTGAGCGGTCACGGCCATTTCGACTTAGCGGCCTATGATGCTTATCTTGCGGGAGAACTGCAAGATTACGCTTTACCGGAAGAAGAACTGCAGCGCTCGTTGGCGCGGCTGCCGAAGGTGGAGTAGAGATGCATTTACGCGGGACACAGCGGATTAACGCGGCAGGGGAACTCGAGATAGGCGGTATCAGTGCGGTGGCGCTGGCCCAGAAGTTTGGGACGCCGCTTTATGTGGTAGATGAAGCCCTTTTTCGGGAAAATTGCCGGCGGTACCGCGAGGCCTTCGGCCCGGACAACCGGGTTGTTTATGCAGGTAAAGCCCTTCTCTGCACCGCGATCTGCCGGCTGGTCGAGGAAGAGGGGCTTTACCTCGATGTATCCTCTGGTGGCGAACTTTATACGGCACTTGCGGCTGGCTTCCCACCGGGGCGCATCTATTTCCACGGTAACAATAAAGCGCCGGATGAAATCCGGCAAGGGCTCGAAGCCGGTGTGGGCCGGTTCGTGGTGGATAACCTTTATGAACTGACCCTGCTCGACCGCCTGGCTGGTGATGCGGGACGGCGGCAGGAGATTCTGCTGCGCCTTACGCCCGGCATCGAGGCGCACACCCACCAGTACATCCGCACGGGCCAGATCGACTCCAAATTCGGTCTGCCGATCGCCACAGGGCAAGCGCTGGCGGGCATCCGGCAGGCGCTTGAGTCTCCTAATTTGAAGCTGGTGGGCTTACACTGTCATATTGGCTCCCAGATCTTCGATTTGGAGCCTTTCCGGGAGGCAGCCCGGGTGATGCTCGGGTTCGCCGGGGAAGTCCGGGAAGCCACGGGTTGGGTTATAGAGGAGCTTGATCTTGGCGGCGGGCTGGGTATTTACTACGTGTCTGGTGACGACCCGCCGGCCATCGAAGCGTACGCAGCGGCGATCCTCGAAACGGTGCGGGAGGCGGTTCGGGAACGCGGGCTGCCTCTGCCGCGGGTTGTTGTGGAACCGGGGCGGTCGATAGCGGGGCCGGCGGGGATAACGCTCTACACCGTGGGTGGGGTCAAGGAAATTCCAGGCGTGCGGCTTTACGTCATGGTGGATGGCGGAATGAACGACAATATCCGCCCGGCACTTTACCAGGCCCGCTACGAAGCGGCACTGGCCAACCGGATGCGGGAGGAGCCGGCGACGCCCGTCACCGTTGCCGGAAAGTGCTGCGAGTCGGGTGACATCCTCATCCACAACGTTCATCTGCCCTATCCTGTGCCGGGGGATATCCTCGCCGTGCCAGCGACTGGCGCTTACAATTACGCGATGTCCATGAACTATAACCGTTTACCTCGCCCGGCGATGGTTCTGGTCGGTGACGGCCGGGCGGAGGTGATTGTGGCCCGGGAAAGTTTTGCCGATCTTACCCGTAACGACCGGATTCCAGAACGTTTATGGAAGTAATAACCACCCACCTGCTAACTGATTTTGACGGCCTGGCGGCGATGGTAGCGGCTAAAAAGCTTTACCCGGGAGCGTCGCTCGTTCTGCCCGGGAAAGCCAGTTGCGCTGTCGAGGATTTTTTGGCCTTGCATAAGGACGCCCTGCTGATAGAGGACGCGAAGAATATCAACTTAGGCAGGGTTAGGCGCCTGATCCTCGTTGATACCAGGAACCCGCGGCGGATTGGCTTTTTAAACGCTCTCGTTGAGCGGGCGGACGTCGAGATACACATTTACGACCACCACCCGGCCCACGAGGACGATGTGCGGGGGACGCTTGAGGTGGTTGAACCCATAGGGGCGACCACGACCCTGCTAGTGGAAAGGATTCGGGAGGCGGGGATAGAGCTTTCCCCTTTTGAAGCGACGGTTCTGGCGCTGGGAATATACGAAGATACCGGGAGCCTGCTCTACCCAAGCACCACCTGTCGGGATGCGGCGGCGGCCGGGTTTCTTTTGTCCTGCGGTGCAAACCTCTCGGTGGTAGCGAACTTCCTCGAGCGGCCGCTCGCGGCGGAGCAACAGGAGCTGCTTAAGGAACTTATCTTGAATGCGGAACGCCACCTGGTCAACGGCCTCAAGGTGCTCGTTACGTGGGCACGGAGCGAGGAGTTTTTCGACGGGCTGGCCATTCTGACGCATAAGTTAGTAGAGATCGAACAGCTTGACGTTGTTTTTACCATTGTGGAAATGGTCGACCGGGTTTACGTTACCGGGCGCTCCGGTCTTCCCGAGGTCGATGTGCGGGCTGTTTTGCAGCACTTTGGCGGCGGCGGGCACCCGGCGGCGGCAGCGGCGGTGGTAAAGCGGGTAACGGTGGAACAGGTCAAGGAGAGGCTTCTCGCGCGGCTCAGCGAGTCGGTGCGGGCACCGCTCACGGTGGCCGAGATCATGAGTTCCCCCGTTAAAACCGTATCTCCGGAAACGACCATCGCTGAGGCCGGACAGGTGATGCTGCGCTACGGTCATAGCGGCTTGCCGGTCGTTCGGGAGGACCAGCTGGTTGGCATTTTGTCCCGCCGGGACATTGAAAAGGCCCAGCGGCATAACCTCACCCACGCCCCCGTGAAGGCTTTCATGAGCCACCAGGTCGTCACGGTGGAGCCTTACCTGCCGGTGAGTGATGCCCAGACCTTGATGATTGAGCATAATATCGGCAGGCTTCCCGTTGTTGAAGGGGGACGGCTCGTTGGTATCGTCTCCCGTACCGATATCTTGCGCACGCTGCATCCCGATTTTAAACCCCAGTTTCGCCTGCTCTATGCGCCGGCGTCGCCCTCGGCGGGGAAGCGGAATGTCGCCGCGCTTTTGCGGGCAGGCGTGACCGCCCCGGCGTTAAGCATTTTGGAGCGCCTGGGCGCGAGGGCCCGGGAAAGCGGGAGGGCGGCCTTTTTAGCGGGGGAAACGGTGCGCGACCTCCTTCTGGGCTTCAGGCCGCGGGAATTAAAAGTGGTGGTAGAAGGTGATGCGGCGGCGCTTGCTGCGACGGTGGCGACAGAGGCGAAACTGCGGCTAAAACAGACGGCGCGGCAGGGCGGGGCTGTTCTCCTGCTGGCCGACGGTTGCCGGTGCTACGTGCGCGAGGCCCGGCCCGGTTTCTTCGAGTACGCCCTCGGCATCCAGGTAAACAACCGGTCTTTGCACCAGGAGCTCTACCGGCAGGACTTTACTATTGACGCTCTGGCGGTAGAACTCGCCCCGGAACGCTTTGGGGAGGTTATCGATTATTTTGGCGGGCGGGAGGACCTAAAGTTTGGCTTGGTGCGCGTCCTTCATAACCGCAGCTTCGCCGAAGAACCGCTCCGGGTGTTGCGGGCGGTGTGGCTGTCGGAGCGCTTCAATTTCCAGATCGAGCGCCAGACCCTGAAACTTCTTCGGGAGGCGGTGCGCGACGGTCTTTTGGAGCGGGTTGCGCCGCCGGACTTCTGGCGGGTAGTGCGGTCTTGCCTGGAGGACGAGAGGGCTTCGCGGTTTTTAGGGCGCTGCGCTGAACTCGGCATTTGGCCTTACATCTTTCCGGTGGCGAGTCATTGGGAAGTGGAGCCGGTGCTCACCTACCTGCCGCAGGCTCTAAAAACGCTCGAATCGTGGGGGATAGTCTTAAAGTCGCGGTGGCTCGCCTACTTCATCACCGCTGTCCACTGGACCAACATACCTTCCGCGCAGGCGCTCTGCGAGCGGTACCGTTTTGGCCGGCATACGACGGCTAAAGTAGTGGCTGCGGTATCCCGGTGGCAGGAGCTCTTAGGAAAACTTACGGCACGCGGCCAGGTGGACCTGGTTGCCCTGGCTAAAGCGATGCTTGACCTGCCGCGTGAGGCCTACCCGCTCCTTTACGTTTTGCTGAGCGAAGAGGGATACCAGGAGCGGTTCCGGGAGGTTCTGGCCGCCATCTGGTTTAATAAACCGCGGCTGACTGGTAAGGATATTAAGGAAATGGGTGCACCGCCACAAGAGGAGTAGGTTTTGGCGCTCTAGATATGGTTGGGGCCGGGCACAAAACGGGGGAAATGGCCGCCGGCGAAAATAGTCTGACGGTATATTCTCAGAGGAGAGGAAGCATTGTTTAATCTGCCTTCGGCTTACGAAATTATCCTGCTCACTCCGGCGGTGGTAGTGGGGCTGACGGTGCACGAGTTTGCTCACGGCTGGGTGGCGGATAGGTGCGGCGATCCTACGGCGCGCTATGCCGGGCGTCTGACGCTGAATCCCTTAAAACACGTAGACCCGGTCGGGCTTTTGCTCCTTTATCTTGCGGGTTTCGGTTGGGCACGGCCGGTGCCGGTAAATCCGTATAATTTCCGGGACCGCCGGCAGGGGTTGCTGCTTGTTTCGCTTGCCGGGCCGGTAGCGAACCTTGGTATCGCCTTGCTTGCGGCGGTCCTCCTGGGATTGTCAGGGATGGGGAACCCTACCCTCAACGATCTCTTGCGGGTGATGATCTGGATTAATGTGGTGCTTGCGGTTTTCAATCTGCTCCCTGTGCCGCCGCTCGACGGCTCAAAGGTATTGGCGGCGCTTGTGCCCGGGCGGCAGGAGTGGCTTTACTGGCTGGAGCAATACGGGATAATAATTCTCGTGGTGCTTGTTTTTAGCGGTGTCATCGGTCTTCTCCTGAAGGTCGTAATCACGCCGCTTGCCGGTTTGTTTCTTAACCTTGCCTATGGGCTGGCCGCCCTTACGCGCTAAAGTAAAGGGGGAAAGTTCTTTTGCGTATTTTAAGCGGTATGCGTCCTACAGGGCGCCTGCATTTGGGACACCTGAGCGTGCTTGAAAATTGGCTGCGGCTTCAGGCGGCGAACGAGTGCTTCTTTTTTGTTGCTGACTGGCACGCGCTAACCACCGAATACGAAAAACCGCAGATGATTAGAGAATTTGCGCGCGAAATGGTAGCCGACTGGCTGGCGGTGGGCATTGACCCGGAAAAGAGCGTGGTCTTCATCCAGTCCCGGGTGCCGCACCATGCGGAGCTGCACCTGATCTTTTCGATGTTCACGCCCTTATCCTGGCTGGAGCGGGTGCCAACCTACAAGGACCAGGTGCGCAAACTGGCCGAATTAGGGAAAGACATCACCACTTACGGCTTTTTAGGTTACCCGCTTCTTCAGGCGGCCGACATCCTCATCTACCTGGCGGAAGGGGTGCCCGTGGGGGAGGACCAACTCCCCCATATTGAGCTCTGCCGTGAGGTGGCCCGGCGCTTCAATTTCTTGTACGCTCCCGTTTTCCCGGAGCCGCAGGGCATTTTGGCGGAGATCAAGCTGGTTCCCGGAATCGATGGGCAAAAGATGAGCAAGAGCTACCACAACGAGATTCCGCTCACCGCCTCGGCCGAGGAGATCGGCAGGCTGGTCAACCGGATGGTAACCGACCCGGCCCGCATCCACAAAGACGATCCCGGCCACCCCGAGGTCTGCACCGTCTTCAAGTACCACGAGATTTACAACCAGGTGGAGGTTGCCGAAATAGAAGCCGCCTGCCGGGCGGGCCGGATCGGCTGCGTCGGCTGCAAGAAAAAGCTGGCAGCTATCCTCGACGGCGTCCTGGGGCCTGTTCGGGAGCGACGCGCGGCGCTCGTCACGCGGAACGGGTATATCGAAGAGGTGCTGCACGCCGGGTGCGAGAGGGCGCGCCGGGTGGCGGGGGAGACACTCGACCGTGTCCGGGCGGCGCTCAACATGTAAAGCCTCTATTTTACAAGCGGAGCTGGTGTTGCGTTCTGCTCTGGTTGCTGATCGCCCTGGGCGTTGCGGGGCTGATGCTGCTCCTCGTCTTCGGGCGGCTCTCTCTTAAACTGGCGTACGAACGGGAGGGGGCTGATGACCGTTTGTTTTTCGAGGCTACAGCCTTCTGGGGACTCTACCGCTACCGGTTGCAGGTGCCGGCTGTTGCGGTGGAGCGCACCGGGGAGAGCGGTGCCGGTCTGCGCTGGCGGGAAATCCGGGGCGCGCGCGCCGGCGGGCAAGAAGAGCGGTTTGCGCGGCTGACGGCGGTTTACCGCTTGCTGTGCCGCTGCTGGCGCTTTTTTGTGCGCCACCGGCGGGCGGTCCTTTACCTGTGGGACTGCCTTCGGGTGACGCGGCTCGAGTGGCGAACCGTTATCGGCACCGGTGACCCGGCGACTACCGGGGTGGCTGCCGGGGTGCTCTGGGGCGCTAAAGGTTGCTTGGTGGGGCGCTTTGGCAGGCGGCTCAAATCACCGGCGGCCATTTTGGTTGCGCCCGCTTATCTCACTCCGGCCCTTAAAATTTCCTTTAATATGGCGGCTTATTTAGAGTTACGGCACTTGATCGGGGCCGCTTTTCTTCTCTTGCGTTCGCAGGGGCATCAAGACACCTGACTGCTCTTTCGCCCAGAGCAACCTATCCGGAAGGGTGGTGCGCGGTGAGGATCGAGAGCTACCGGTTCGGGGAGATCATCATCGACGGGAAACGGTACACCAGTGACGTGCTCATCCTGCCCGACAGGGTTCTTTCTTGGTGGCGCAAGCAGGGCCATGCGGTGACGGTGGCTGACCTGGCGGAGGCCGTCGCGGCCCGGCCCGAAATGATCATTTTAGGAACCGGGGCGTACGGGGTGGTCCGGGTAGCTCCGGAAGTAGAGAAATTTTTGGCTGCCAAGGGTATCCAGCTGATTGTTGCGCCCACTGGTGAGGCCTGCCAGAAGTATAACGTGTTCGCCGGAAAACACCGGGTAGTGGCTGGCCTGCACCTTACCTGTTAGTGCTTTTTATCCTCTTCCGCCACCGTAGAGGTGCGCGCTCTCTCACTTTCTTCCTTGTAAATCCCTTGTTTTAAAGAAAACCTTCCTTATTGCTCCGCTCGCCGGGTTTCTTTTCCAGGGACGAGTTAAGTTTGCGAACAATCGCCCGAATTAAATTTTTGAGGAAATCTGTGCCCAATAAAATTTGCAGCGAAACAGGGGTGTTTCCTTAATGTTCAGTGAGGAAGAAAGAGGCGAGCTGCTGAAGGAGTTTCTGTCCGAAAGCCGGGAACTGTTAGATGAAGTCGAGCCGCAGATTATCGCGATGGAAAAAGAGGCGGAGGCTACGGGGGAGATTGACCAGGAAATCCTCAACGCGATCTTCCGCCTTTTCCACTCGCTGAAGGGCTCGGCCTCCTTTCTCGACCTCCCCACGATTGTAAAGGTGACTCACGAGGCGGAAACGCTGCTCGATATCTTCCGCAAGGGGCGGGCGCGGGTGGAGCCCCAGCACGTCGATCTCCTCTGCCGCACCAGCGACTTCATCCGGAACATCCTGGACCGGGTTGAGCAGGAGTTGACCGACGCCGGTTTCGAGGACGCTGCGGCGACAATCATCGCGGACCTGCAGGAGACGATCCGCGCCGTTACGACGGTCGAGGCGCCCGACGCAGCAGCGGGCACGGTGGAGGAACCGGTGGCAAGCGAAGAATCAGCTGCGGCCCCGGAAGCAAGTGAATCCTTTGTCATTAGCCCGGAGATGTGGAAACGTTTCGCTGACGAGAACCTATCGCTCTGCGATGAGGCGGAAGCTGCGCTTCTATCCTTAGAAAAGGAACCGGGAAACCTCGATTACGCCCGCCAGGCCTTCCGTGCGGTGCACAGCGTCAAGGGCAACGCCGGCTTTTTCGGCTGCGAGGATATTGAGCGGGTGGCGCACCACGCGGAGGCTGTTCTCGACGCGATCAGGGAGGGAGAGAAGGATGCCGACTCCGTTACCGTCTCCTTTCTTTTGATTGCCGTCGACGCCCTGCGGGAAGGGCTGCGGCAGGTCGCGAGCGGCATGGTCCTCGACATTCCGGGCAAGGAAGACCTGATCAGGTATCTGGAGAATATGGTCCAGAAGACTGAGGGGGCGCCGGCCGCGGGAGGGGAGGCTGCACCGGCGCCGCCACGATCGGTAAGCGTTACTGGACCGCCGGAGCGTCGTGGTCCGCAGGAAGGGACGGCTACCCGGCAGGCGGCTGGGGAACCACGGAGGCCAAAGCAGGCTGCGCCGGGAGAGCAACCCCTGCCTGCAGGGGAAAAGGTTTCGTCTCCTCCGCAGCAGCAGGCTCCCGTCGGCGGGCAGCAGGCCGGCTCCGTGGTCCAGCAGGCAATCCGCATCGATATCGAGAAGCTCGATAAGCTCCTTGACTTGGTAGGGGAGTTAGTGATCGCGGAGGCGATGGTGGCCAACAACCCTGATTTGGCCGGGCTGCAGCTCGAGCGCTTCGAGAAGGCCATCCTGCGGCTCGACAAGATCACCCGGGAGATTCAGGAAGTGGCGATGTCGATGCGGATGATCCCGCTCGCCGGGACCTTCCGCAAGATGGTCCGTCTGGTGCGGGATTTGGCGCAGAAGGCTAACAAGAAGGTTGAGTTGGAGATCATCGGCGAGGAAACCGAAGTTGATAAGACCATCATCGAGCAGATAGCCGACCCGCTGGTGCACATGATCCGCAACGCCGTGGACCACGGCCTTGAAACTGCGGAGGAACGGCGGGCAGCCGGGAAACCGGAAGCTGGCCGGATTACCCTGGAGGCGAAGCATTCCGCGGGAGAAGTCTGGATCATCGTGACGGACGACGGGCGGGGGCTCGACCGGGAGAAGATCTGGCGCAAGGCCCTGGAAAAAGGGCTTGTCTCTGAAGACCGGGTGCTTAAAGACGAGGAGGTCTACCGCCTCATTTTTGAGCCCGGTTTTTCGACCGCAGAGCAGGTTACCAGCATCTCCGGGCGGGGTGTCGGGATGGACGTAGTCAAGCGCAACATCGAAAAACTGCGGGGCAAGGTGGACATCCGCACCCGGCCCGGGCAGGGGACCGCCTTCATCATCCGCATTCCGCTGACCCTGGCGATTATCGAGGGGATGGTGGTAAGCGTAGGTGCCAACCGCTACATTATCCCCATCAGCTCGATTAAGGAATCGTTTCAGCCGAAGGCCGACCAGGTGACCCACACGCCCGACGGCCTTGAAGTGGTCCGTATCCGGCAGGAGCTTTTGCCGGTCATCAGGCTGCACGAGGCTTACCGGATTAAACCACGCTCCGATCAGCTCACGGACGGCATCCTCATCGTAGTAGAGAACGACCAGCGGAAGTACTGCCTCTTTGTGGATGAGTTAGTCGGCCAGCAGCAGATCGTGATCAAGGGGCTTTCAAGCTACTTAGGGCGCGTGCGGGGCGTTTCCGGATGCGCGATTTTGGGCGACGGTGATATCAGTATGATCTTAGATATCGCCGACCTGGTGCATTCTGTGGAGGGGATGCTGAGTTAGACAAAACAAGGGCGGCGCATTTCGGTTAAGGGAGGGTTGCTGGATGTAAAGTTATGAGAAGATTGAGCTCTTGTCGGAACAAAACAGGAAGATTTTAGGGGGGCTGTGCATGTTCGGGAAAATGAAACTGGCCACCAAAATAACCGTAGCTTTGGCGATGGCGACCCTGATCACTTTACTGGTGGGGCTTCTCGGCTTGAGGGGCATGGCGGTGACGATGAAAAACTACGACCGGACGGCGGAGGTGACGCTGCCGGGCACCCAGGCGTTACTCACCATCCGGGAGCTTCAGATGGACATCTTAAGAGCGGAACGGGCGCTGCTGGTTCCTGGTATCACCGGCGCCCAGCGGGATGCCGAACTCAAGGCGGTGGCGGCGGCGTGGCGGGAAATAGAGGAAAGTTGGCAGAAGTACGCATCTCTGCCGAAGAGCGAGGCCGAGCAGGCACGCTGGGAAAAGTTTACCGCCGCCTGGGAAGCCTGGCGGCAAGAGCACACGGAGTTTATCCGGTTGGCCGAGGAATACGCTCGGACCGGGGATAAAGGCTTCTATGATAGGATGCAGGCCGTGGCTTTGGGGCGGGAAGCAGATGCGGCCGCCACGGCAGAGACGCTACTCGGGGAACTGGTGCAGCTTACCGCGCGCCAAGCTGAGGAAGACATGAAGGTTGCCGACCGGACGCAGGCGGTGGCGGAGAGGACGGTCATCGGCGCCATTGTTCTGGGCGTTCTGCTGGTGGTTGTAATGGGGGCCTTCTTTGCCCGAAATATCAACGGGATTATTGGTGGACTCCTCGGCGAAACGAGGCACCTGGTAGACGCGGCAGTGAGTGGCCGGCTCAACGT
Source organism: Thermodesulfitimonas autotrophica (assembly GCF_003815015.1). Taxonomy (NCBI): domain Bacteria; kingdom Bacillati; phylum Bacillota; class Clostridia; order Thermoanaerobacterales; family Thermoanaerobacteraceae; genus Thermodesulfitimonas; species Thermodesulfitimonas autotrophica. Next base: position 748,715 of record NZ_RKRE01000001.1, on the reverse strand, counting down.
CCGGGGAGACGCAGACAAGATCGATTGGGAGTTTAGGGGCATCATTAAAGGGATTAATAATGTCATCGATGCGGTAATGCGGCCGATTAACGAGGCCGCGGCAGTGCTCAAGGAGGTCGCTACAGGCAATCTCACGGTGGCGGTAACTGGTGACTACCAAGGTGACCACGCCGTCATCAAGAACGCCGTTAATACGGCCATTGAGGCGTTCAATGAGTTTTTGGGTCAGGCAGCCAACGCTGTCGAACAGGTGGCGAGCGGGGCGCAGCAGATCGCCGACACCAGCCAGGCGTTAGCGCAGGGCGCCACCGAATCGGCGAGTGCACTTGAGGAAAGCAACGCCTCCATGCAGCAGATTGCGGCCCAGACAAAGCTCAACGCAGACAACGCCAGCCAAGCCAACCGCCTGGCGCTGCAGGCGCGGGAGAGCGCGGAGCGGGGCAACGAGCAGATGGGCGGCATGGTTAGGGCGATGGGCGAGATCAACGAATCGGCGGCCAACATCTCGAAGATCATCAAGGCGATCGAGGAGATCGCCTTCCAGACGAACCTGCTGGCGCTTAACGCCGCCGTGGAGGCGGCCCGCGCGGGCAAGCACGGTAAGGGCTTCGCCGTAGTGGCCGAGGAGGTCCGGAACCTAGCGCAGCGGAGCGCTAAAGCGGCCAAGGAGACGGCGGAGCTGATCGAGGACTCGATCCGGAAGACGGAATTGGGAACGAAGATCGCCGAGGAGACGGCCAAAGCCCTCGAGGAGATCGTGCAGAACGTGACCAAGGTGACGGACCTGGTGGGCGAGGTAGCGTCGGCCTCGAAGGAGCAGGCGCTGGGCGTCGAGCAGGTGAGCGTCGGGCTCGGCCAGGTCGACCAAGTCACCCAGCAGAACACCGCCAGCACCGAAGAGTTGGCGGCGACGAGCCAGGAGCTTTCGGGGCAGGCCCAGTTGCTGCGGGAGATGCTGCGGCGGTTCAAGCTGAAGGACTGGCAGCAGGCGGGAGGCCGCGCTTACGGGACCGCGCTTCAGACACACCGCCGGGCCGTGCCGGCACCCGGCGCAGCCAAGCTTGAAGCGGCGGCTTCCGGGCAGAAGGAGCGGCCGGAAGAAGCTATTGCGCTGGACGATACGGATTTCGGCAAGTTTTAGGTAATTGGTGCGAAAGGGGGCGCTCTTAGCCGGAAGCTTGGCCTCCTTTTCGCCCCTGGTCTTTTCCCCGGCGAAGGATGTGGGACCATGGAGCAAAACTTGACGCTGACCGACGAAGAATTGCGACTCATCAGCGATCTAGTGCGCGCCAAGTGCGGGATCAACCTGACCGCGCAGAAGCGCAACCTCGTCATCGCGCGCCTGCAGCAGGAGCTGCGGGCGGGTGGTTTCGGGAGTTTCCGGGAGTATTACGAGTATGTTCTGCAGGATCCAACCGGGCGGGCCCTTTTACGCCTTGTGGACCGGATTTCCACGAATCACACCTTCTTTTTCCGGGAGAAAGAACACCTCGACTTCTTCAAGAACACGGTGTTGCCCCAGATCTGCCGGACCATTACGCAGAAAGGGGGGCGGGAGATCAGGGTTTGGTCGGCGGGCTGCGCGTCGGGCGAGGAGCCTTACAGCCTGGCGATGGTTCTGAGCGACTATTTCGGGGACGATTTAAGGAATTTCGACGTGGGCATTTTAGCTACCGACATCTCCGTGACTGCTTTGGAGAAAGCAAAGGCCGGAATCTACAGCAAAGAAGAAATTGTAAGAGTGCCGCCCCTTTACCGGCAGCGCTACTTTGTGCCGCTCACCGACGGGCGGTGGGCGGTGCGGGAGGAGTTAAGGCAACTGGTACTCTTCCGGCGCCTGAACCTGATCCGCAGCGACTATCCTTTCAAAGGGCGCTTTCACGCCATTTTCTGCCGGAACGTGATGATCTACTTCGACCCGCTCACCCAGCGGGCACTCTTACAGCGTTTTCACAAGTATACCGAGCCGGGCGGCTATCTTTTCGTGGGGCACGCGGAAGCTATCGACCGGTCGCTTGGCCTTTGGCGGTTCGTGAACCCCTCGGTTTACCAGAAGGTTTGCGGACTGGGAGAATAGTCTTTTACCGGGGTGACGCTGGTGCAGAAGAAGGTTAAGGTTTTGGTGGTGGACGACTCGGCCCTGGTCAGGGATATCCTGGCGCAGGGACTGGCGCAGGACCCGGAGATCGAGGTCGTCGGGGTGGCGGCCGATCCCTACCAGGCCCGGGATAAGATCGTCAAGCTCAAGCCGGATGTCCTCACCCTGGACATCGAAATGCCGCGGATGGACGGGATCGAGTTTTTAAAGCGGCTTATGCCCCAGTACCCCCTGCCGGTGGTGGTGGTGAGCGCGCTGACCCAAAAAGGCGGGGCGCTCACGATGCAGGCCCTCGAGGCGGGCGCGGTCGAAGTCGTAACCAAACCGAGCGTGGACATCGCGCGGGGCCTGGGCGCGATGATGGCCGAACTCCGCAGGAAGGTAAAGATCGCGGCGGCTACCAACGTGCGCGCTTGGAAGGTGAACCGGGCGGCGCCGGTCAATCCAATTAAAGTCGATAGCAAGGCGCTGGCCGAGTCGACGGACAAAGTAATCGCCATCGGCGCGTCTACCGGGGGAACGGAAGCAATCCGCCGGATTGTCCGGGTTTTACCGGCCACCACGCCGGGGGTGGTCGTGGTGCAACATATGCCGCCCGGCTTCACAAGGCACTTTGCCGAAAGCCTGGACAGAGTCAGCGCTATGGAGGTGGTGGAGGCGAAAACGGGCGACCGGGTAATGCCCGGCCGGGTGCTCATCGCTCCGGGAGACAGGCACATGCGCGTGCGCCGGTCTGGCGGCATCTACCTGGTTGATTGCGAGCCGGGGCCAAGGGTCAACGGCCATTGCCCTTCAGTCGACGTTCTCTTTGAGTCGGTGGCTAAATACGTGGGGCCAAACGCTATCGGGGTAATTTTGACGGGCATGGGAAGCGACGGCGCGAACGGGATGGTGGCGATGCGGCAGGCCGGGGCGCGGACGATCGCGCAGGATGAGGCTACCGCGGTCGTTTACGGGATGCCCAAAGTCGCCTACGAACGCGGCGGCGCGGAGCTTGTCCTGCCCCTTGGCGAGATCGCGGGAGCGATTCTTAACCTCTTAAATGGTAGAAGATGAGCACATAAAGGAGGGAGACCGATGGCGCTTAACGAAAGACTGGAAGCTGAGCTACTCGAAGACGAGGACGAGAACGAGGATACGCAGGAAGACAAGTTTCTCACCTTTGTTCTTGCCGACGAGGAGTACGGGATCGAGATCCGCTACGTGACGGAGATCATCGGGATGCAGAAGATCACCGAAGTCCCCGATGTGCCGCCCTATATCCGGGGCGTCATCAACCTGCGCGGCAAGGTGATCCCGGTGATGGATGTCCGGCTACGTTTCGGCCTTCCGGAGCGTCCTTACGACGAGCGGACCTGCATCGTGGTGATCAACGTTGCCGAGCAGGCGGTCGGGCTCATTGTCGACCGAGTGTCGGAAGTGTTAGACATCCCGAAGAGCGAGATCGAACCGCCGCCGCAGGTAAAAAAGGGTAGCGGCAGCCGCTTCATCGAGGGATTGGGAAAGGTCGGAGATACGGTGAAGATCCTGCTGAACGCGGGAAAACTGCTCTTCGACGAAGGGGGGAGTAACTAATGAAAGGCGGCAAGGGATCGGCAGGGGAATTTGCGATCTTCGATCTTCTCCCGGAGCCAGTAGTAGCTGTGGATGCGGATCTTAAGGTGACTTACGCTAACGGCGCCTTCCTCGCGCTGGTGGGCAGGACGGCGAAACAGGTGAAGGGCACCCCGGTAACCTCCCTGCTCGGGACGGAGGACGGCCAGGTGGAGGACGCCTTCAGCACCACGAGCGGGGCAAAGGTCACTATTCACACAACGGTCAACAGGAAGCAGCTCTATCTCGAATGCGCTACCGCGCCTCTCCCCGGTGCGGAAGAAGGCGCCGGTGGGGTTGTTGGGATCATCAGGGATAAGACGGACCTGGCTCTGGTTACCGGGGCGATCCGGGATCTTGCGGCAAAGGTGGAGGCCGGGGACCTCTTCGCGCGCGCTAATTTGAACGGCGAAGGCGGGGATTGTGCCGGCGTTATCGAAGATGTCAACCGGGTGGTCGCTACTCTTGTCGGTTATCTCAACGCAGTACCCGCGCCGGTGATGATTATCGACAAGGATTTTAGTATTCGCTTTATCAACCGGGCGGGAGCGGCCATCCTTGGCCTCAGCCCAGAGCAGTTGTGTGGCCAGAAGTGCTACAGCCACTTCAAAACTTCCGACTGCAACACGCCAAACTGCGCCTGCGCCCGCGCGATGGCGATGGGTAGCGTGCAGAAACACGAGACTGACGCTCGTCCCGCTGGCCAAGACCTCTTTATTCATTACACCGGCGCGCCGGTGCGGGACCGGGACGGGAAGATCATCGGTGCCGTCGAGATTGTGATGGATAAAACTGACGTTCGGAACGCCATCGAGGATGCCCGGGCAAAGGTTGATTACCTCAACAAGATCCCGACGACCGTTATGGTGGTGGATAAGGACTTCACCGTCCGCTTTATGAACCCTGCGGGGGCCGCTGCTGTCGGGCGCACGCCGGAAGCCTGCATCGGGGAGAAGTGCTACAACCTCTTCAACACGGGCCACTGCAACACGCCCGACTGCCGGGTGGCCAAAGCGATGCGACAGAACGGTGTCTTTACCGGTGATACGGTGGCCAAACTCCCTTCCGGCGAACTGCCTATCCGCTATACCGGTGCCCCGCTTAAAGACGAAAAAGGCAATATCATAGGGGCGCTTGAGTACGTGCTCGACATCAGCAAAGAGATGGAGATCACGAAGGAGATGCTGAGTCTGGCGGAGGCTGCCCTCGAGGGGAGACTCAGCGAGCGGGCCGACGCGGCCAAATTTGAGGGGAATTACCAGCGGATCGTCCAAGGCGTGAATGATATTCTCGATGCCGTCCTGAAACCGATTACCGAGGCCACAAAGTGCCTCGAAGAGATGGCGCGTGGCAATCTCGACGTGGCCGTAACCGGCGACTATAAGGGCGATCATGCGATCATCAAGAACGCGCTCAACACTACCATCGATTCCTTTAACGAGGTTTTAAGCGAAGTGGTAGCGGCAGTTGACCAGGTGGCGGGCGGTTCGCAGCAACTTGCGGCGACGAGCCAGCAGCTCTCCCAGGCCGCAACGGAAACCGCCGGGACGCTCGAGGAAACCACCGCTTCGATGCAGCAGATGGCGTCGCAGACAAAGCTTAACGCGGATAATGCCGCACAGGCCAACCAGCTGGCGACCCGCGCTAAGGAAAGCGCCGAAAACGGCAACCAGCAGATGGCCGAGATGGTCAGGGCAATGGGCGAGATCAACGAGGCGGCCACCAACATCTCGAAGATCATCAAGGCGATCGAGGAGATCGCCTTCCAGACGAACCTGTTAGCGCTGAACGCCGCCGTGGAGGCAGCCCGCGCGGGCAAGCACGGGAAGGGCTTCACTGTGGTGGCCGAGGAGGTCCGGAACCTAGCGCAGCGGAGCGCTAAAGCGGCCAAAGAAACCGCGGAGCTAATCGAAGATTCGATTAAGCGGACCGAAGTCGGCACCAGAATCGCAACGGAAACGGCGAAGGCGCTGGAGGAGATTGTGCTGAACGTGACGAAGGTAACCGACCTGGTAGGCGAAATTGCCTCGGCGTGTAAAGAACAGGCCATGGGCATCGAGCAGATCAGCCGGGGGCTCAGCCAGGTTGACCAGGCCACTCAGGAGAACACCGCAAGTGCGGAGGAGCTTGCTGCCACCAGCGAAGAGCTTTCCTCCCAGGCCCTGCACTTACAGCAGATGCTCGAGCGCTTCAAGCTCAAGAAGCGGCAAGAGCTCGTGGGAGCTTTAAAAGACTTGCCTGCAGGGCTGACGCCCGAGATTCTCGCGGCTTTGCAGAAATTCCTACGCAAGCAGGGCGCGGGTGAAGCCGCAACCCCGTCGCGGAACCGGTCGGGAAAGAGAACGGAGGCGAAAAGCGCGCAGAGGGTCAGACCGGAAAGCGTTATTGCTCTTGATGACCGCGAGTTCGGGAAGTTTTAGCACTTAGGCCCTTTAGGAGATATTGGAGGGAGGCGCGGCAGCCCGCCACCTATTGGCTATCCGCTCACGGAAGGTCGGCATCCGGACATCGGTGAGGGGCAACGACCACTTTGGGGCCTACCTTTTCCGGCTTCCCCGAAGATTAAATCGAAAATGGCAGGCCCGGCGTTGACGGGAACCGCAAGGTTCCCGTTGTTGTGTTATAGAGGAGCGTGGTAGCGGTTCTGGGACCGGATACCGACCCCAACGAGCGGCTGCACATCGAAGTCCGGCGGACGGAAGCACCGGTCAGGGTGCGCCTGTTGCGGCTAAAGGAGTTGCAGCCATTTCTCCGATGGCGAGCTATCTGAATAAGTTAGATACGGTGCTGTTGCAAAATCGTAGCACAATTGTATACAATAGCGGTGAGAAAACGTTGGTGGAGGTGCCAAAACTTAATGAAATTTATTTCTGTGCGTAACCTGCGGCTGAGGTCTGGGGAGATTTGGCGTCAACTGCAGCAGGAGAAGGAGATGGTGATCACTTTAAACGGCAGACCGGTGGCCATCCTGGCCGGTGTTGAAGGAGAAGACGTGATGGAATATTTGGCCACTTTGCGCCGCACCCGCGCGATGCTATCGGTCAATAAGATCCAGGAACGTGCACGGCAAACCGGTAAGGATAAGATAACAGCAGCCGAGATAGATAAAGAGATCCGGGCGGTACGGCGGAGCCGGACACGATGAGGATAGCGTTGGATACCAATGTGCTGGTTTCCGGCCTGCTAAAGGGCTATAGCACTGCCGGGATGATTGTCCGGTTGGTTGCCGGGGGACTGGTGCAAGTAGTCTATGATGCGCGCATCCTCACTGAGTACCGGGAAGTTTTGGCGCGCCCGAAATTTAGCTTCGAAGAGTCGCTTGTAAAGGCCATTCTCGTTCAAATCGAAGAAGAGGGAGTCCTGGTCACCACCGCGCCTCTGCCGGAAAGGCTCCCCGACCCGGATGACGAGCCGTTTCTGGAGGTGGCGCGCGCCGCCGGTGTCATTCTTGTTACCGGTAACAAGAAGCATTTTCCTCGAGTAGCGTGTGGACCGGTCAGGGTGATGAGCCCGACAGAATTTATTAGGTTTTGGCGGGAAAGCTGCGGCGGTTTATAAGCGGTTTATAAAAAGTTGTAGGCGCATATTTACTGTGCCGCTAGGTCATCTTAATGGAGAGGGAAGGTTGGCTAATGGGTGGGGGTGAGGCGTCTTTGGAGCACCCGATTGAGGGCCTGATGAAGACGGCGATGGAAAATATCCGGAGCATTGTCGATGTTAATACGGTGGTAGGCGATCCTGTAGAGACGCCGGACGGTACGGTGATCATTCCGGTTTCCCGGGTTACCTGTGGTTTTGCCGCGGGCGGGAGCGCCTTCCCCGGCGAGCAGGGTGGTCAGGCGGATGGGGAGTTGCCTTTCGGCGGGGGAAGTGGGGCTGGCGTTTCGGTCCAGCCGGTCGGTTTTCTGACGGTTAAAGGGGAAAATATCCGGCTGATTCCCGTTGAGGGAAACCACTTTGCGGAGCGCCTATTAGAGCTTACCCCCCAGGTACTAGAAAAGATCGAGGCGCTAAAGCAGCGAAAGGCCGGCCAGCAGTAGAAGTCCGGGGTTCAAGAATTTGTAGGGGAGCGGCTGCGCCCAATTGCGGGGAACGCTCCCCTTTGCTTTTCCCAGTGCGGCGTTGCGGTGCTGCTGTTTCTTTCTGGCAGTTACCTGCGTGGCCCAGAAGGAGTTTGCCAATTAGTGTCGAAAAAACACTAGTAAGGGATTCCGTGACTTCTGGAGAGGATCTGCGTGCAAGCTACAAGAAGGGAATTCCTTTATTTTTCTCTTTTTTATGCCGCGGTTACGCTCTTCGGCACCGGTCTTTACGTGGTTCACGACCGGCTGCCGGAGGTGCCGCTCCACTTGGCGGGCGAGGTTCTGGCCACGACGTTGTCTCTCGGTGTTTTTTTAGTGCTCTGGTACGCCTCACAATGGAGTGAACGACTGGAACACTACGTACTCGGCGTTTTTTTTCTCGGGGTAGCCGTTTTGAACCTCTTCTACGCCCTTTCCGTTCCGGCGTTGCCGGACTTTGTCTTGGCGAACAGCAGTGCCAAAGCCCTTTTCTTCTGGGTGGGGGGGCGCCTTTTTGCCGCAGCGGGGTTGTTTTGCGGCGGGATGACCGGGGAGACGCGGCGGACGACTTCCGCCCTGCGCTATTTATTGGTCGGGTTGGGTCTGGTAGCGACGGCTGCTTTTACCACTGTAGCCTTTAAATTCGGTTCTGTTTTAGGTTCTGTAAGTTCCGGGACGGCAAATCTCAGCAGCACGGCCGGGAATATTGAACTCATAGCGGCTCTGCTTACCGGAGGTGCGGCCGTTCGTTATGCTTTGAAATACCTGCGCAGCGGCGAGTTGCTTTACCTCATGATGGTGCGGGTGACCGGGGTTTTCTTGGCGAGCACCGTCTCGTCTCTTTTAGCCATTCACGGTAGCGAGTTCTTTAACTACTTAGCCCACATCTATAAGTTAGTTGCGTTTTTCCTCCTTTTTCACGCGATTTTCCTGGTGGCCGTTAAGGAACCTTTTCTGCGCCTGCTGCAGGTACAGGAGAATCTGCGCTGGGTCAACGAAAACCTCGATACCCTTGTTTCTCTACGGACGGCTGATCTGCGGGCGGTGAACGAGCGGCTGCGGCGGGCGGCAACAACCGACTACCTGACCGGGGCGCTTAACCGGCGCTATTTTCTCCAAAAGGCCCAGGAGGTGATGCTCCAGGCGAAGGTTATCCGGCGGCCTTTCAGCGTGCTGATGATGGACATCGACGGCTTCAAAAAGATAAACGATACCCTCGGGCATCAGGTGGGTGACCAGTGCCTGCAGCAGCTCGTTATCCTGGCGAAGGCGAACCTGCGCCAGAATGACGTTATCGGGCGCTATGGCGGGGACGAGTTTGCGGTTCTGCTCCCGCAGGCCGACGCTCAGGAAGCCGCAAGCGTGGCCGAGCGCGTTATCGCCGCCGTGGCGCAGAACGCCAACCCTCCTTTCACCATTTCCGTCGGGATTGCATCATTCCCGCAGCACGGGGACTCGGTAGAGGAGATCCTCGCGGCAGCGGATGCTGCGCTTTACGGGGCCAAGCACTCGGGGCGCAACCAGTACTTCATTTACGAGCCCCAGCCCGCTGCGGTTTAAGATTCACCCCGTTTTGTCTTCCGCACCGGCACTTATCTTAAGAGGTAAAATCGCTGTTATATACCTGCCGGGCCTCCAGATTTTCTCTGATCCGGACAAGTAAATTACCGGCTGAGGTGAAACCTCCAGTCTGAATAATTGACATATGCCCAAAAATAGCCTATAATTAATCACTAGCAGCCCATACTAAAGACAATAACGTCCTGAGTTGGGAGGTGACGGCATGAAAATTGCGGTGTCGGCTGCGGCAGCGCGGCCGGAGGCGGCGGTAGACGGGCATTTCGGGCGCTGCGCTTACTTCGTTATTTACGATACGGCAGCCCAATCCTGGCAGGCGATCGCGAACCCTGCCAGTGGGGCAGGTGGCGGGGCCGGCATTCAAGCGGCCCAGGCGGTGGTAGACCAGGGGGTCAACGTAGTGGTTACGGGGAGTCTTGGTCCCAACGCCTACCGGGTTTTACAGGCGGCGGGAATCCGGTGCTTTACCGGTGCCCGCGGAACGGTTAAAGAAGCGGTGGCCGCTTACGAAAAGGGCGCTCTGAAAGAGGTCCGGGATGAACCAGCGCCGCGTCCGGGTATGGGCATGGGGCGCGGGCGGCAGATGAGCCTGCGGAAAGGAGGGGAGTAAGGTGAAGGTAGCGGTGGCAACGGAAAACGGTTACGTCGCGCAGCATTTTGGTCACTGCCCTGCGTTTACCTTGGCCGAGGTCGTTAACGGTCAGGTAAAGGAGAAGACGGTAATCCCGAATCCAGGGCACCAGCCCGGGTTTTTGCCCGGTTACCTGGCCGATTTAGGCGTAACCCACGTTATCGCCGGTGGGATCGGCGCCCGGGCACAGGAGCTTTTTCTATCGCGCGGGGTCGTGCCGCTGGTCGGCGTGCGGGGAAGGGTGGATGAAGCGCTGGATGCTTTCCTCGCGGGCAGGCTGGCTACCGGGCCGTCGCTTTGCGATCACGGCGCAGGGGAGCATGGTCACGGGCGCTGTGGCGGTGGTTGCGGGGGCCAGGACAGGTGATCGTCGCCGTTCTCAGCGGTAAAGGAGGCACGGGTAAAACTACCGTTGCGGTTAACCTGGCTCTATCTATAGGCGAGGAACTCTGCTTCCTTGACTGCGATGTGGAAGAGCCGAACGCGCACCTCCTGTTGCATCCGAAAATCAGCAAGACTACGCCGGTTTACCTGCCGGTTCCCGTTTTTCAGGAGGGCAAGTGCAACAGTTGCGGCCGGTGCGTAGAGGTATGTGCGTACAACGCTCTCGCTTTAATCGGTGACGCGGTTTTGGTATTTGCGGAAATGTGCCACGGGTGCGGCGGGTGCACCTACTTTTGCCCTACCGGCGCGCTGACGGAGGGGCAAAGGGAGATTGGCGTTATTACGGAGGGAAGAGCGGGAAAGGTCATCTTCGGCGGCGGAAGGCTCCGGGTAGGCGAAGCGCTGGTCCCGCCTTTGATCAAAAACCTCCGCCGGCGGGAGTGGGGAACAGCCCATACCATCATTGACTGCCCGCCCGGCGCGTCCTGCCCGGTGGTTCACGCGGTGCGGGGCGTGGACTTCGGTCTCGTGGTGACCGAACCCACGCCCTTCGGCCGCCACGATTTGGAAGTGGTAGTGGCCATGCTGGACCTATTGGGGATTGCTGCCGGTGTGGTGATTAACAAAGCCGATCTAGGCGATAGTGGGGTGCGGGATTTCTGCCGGGAGCGCGGTCTGCCGGTGCTGGCGGAAATACCTTTTGATCTGGAAATCGCCCGCGCCGGTGCGGCCGGGACGCCTTTTACGGAGCGCCTGCCGGCGTGGCGGGATGCCTTTCGCGCGCTCTGGCGGGAGATTGGAGGGATAGTTGGCCGTGCGCGAGATCGTGGTGCTCAGCGGTAAGGGGGGCACCGGGAAGACTACGCTGACGGGTGCTTTCGCGGCTCTGGGGCAGGACCTGGTGCTGGCCGACGCGGATGTCGACGCGGCTAACCTCCATTTGCTGCTCAGTCCGACCGTTTTAACCAAGGAGCCGTTTTACGGCGGGCGGTTACCGGTGGTAGACCAGGAAAAGTGCACCCGTTGCGGGATGTGCACCGAACGGTGCCGCTTTGACGCCATTGAAGACGGGGTGGTGGACGAGACCGCCTGCGAGGGTTGCGCCGTCTGCTACCATGTCTGCCCGGCGGGGGCAATCACGCTGGCGGAGCGGTTGAGCGGCCACCTTTACAGCGCTACCACTCCCTACGGCCCTTTTGTTTATGCGGAATTGGGTGTCGGGCAGGAGAATAGCGGCAAATTGGTAGTGCGGGTGAAAGAAAAGGCGCGCCACCTGGCGCAGGAAACGAGGCGGAAGTATCTGCTTATAGACGGCCCACCGGGGATTGGCTGCCCGGTTATCGCCTCTCTTTCGGGTGCCGATCTGGCCGTGTTAGTAACCGAGCCTACGGCTGCAGGTAAGCATGATCTTGCCCGGGTCCTGGAGCTAGCGCGCCATTTTGGGGTGCAGGTTGGCGTCTGTGTAAATAAGGCCGACATCGACCCGGAAATGAGCGCGGCGATTGAGGCTTACTGCCATGACGCTGGTGCCGCTTTTCTCGGGCGCATTCCTTTTGCGCGCGCGGTTGTAAAGGCCCAGTTGGCGCACCAACCGGTAACGGAAGCCACGGCCGGTGCGGCTGGGAAGGCGGTGCGGGATATCTGGGAGGGGGCGCTGGCGCTGCTCTGACTGCTTGCTGCCGGCGGTTTAAGACTGCTCGCATACCTGGATGGCCTTCGGTTCAGTAAAAATTGAAGGGGCTGCCTTTTTCGGGCAGCCCCTTCATTCTGTTACTCCTGCTTTTGTAGCTCTTGCAGCCGCTTTTCGATTGCCTCCAGTTGCTGCCGGAGGAAAGAGGCTTCGTTTTTTAAGAATTCTTTCTCCTCGGGGAAGCCGTACCAGTAGGGCGCTCCCCAGAACCGCCGCCGGCACCAGGGTGCTGCGTGCCAGCGACCGAAGCCAAATCCCCGGCCGAAGCCGTAGCCGTATCCCCAGGGCACGAGACTCACCTCCTTCGCTTATTATGAACATATGTTCATTATAATTGTAAAAATACCAGGATAAAAAGTCAAGAGGTCTTATGCCGGTTACTGGGAGATTGCGGGTTATGATGTGTAAAACAAGGCGAAAGCCCTTTCGCGCCCGCTTCTAATTGCCGCCCACGAGGAAATAAGCTTTAGATAACGGATCTGCCGGAGGCGCGTGAGCAGCGTCCCGGCCTGGAGGGTGCGCCAGTGGTTAATCTTTTATGGCTTTTCCTTATGCTTTCTGGCGTTATCATAGCGATGATCAAGGGCAGGGCCGAGGCCGTCACGGCGGCTGTCCTTGAAGGAGCGAAAACAGCGGTGGATACCTCCTTTGGCTTAATCGCCATCATCGCCTTCTGGCTCGGGGTGATGCGGGTAGCGGAAGCGGCGGGCTTGGTTGAGTTCCTGTCTCGCTTGGTGCGGCCGCTAGTCCGTTTGCTCTTTCCGGGGCTGCCGCCCAACCACCCGGCCGTCGGTGCAATTATTTTGACCCTTGCCGCAAACATCCTTGGCCTCGGCAATGCCGCGACACCCGCGGGGCTTGCGGCTATGCGGGAGATGCAGAAACTGAACCCGCATCCGGAGGAGGCCACGCCGGCGATGTGCACCTTCCTGGCGCTTAACACCGCCTGCCTCACGCTGGTCCCCACTACGGTAATCGGTATCCGGGCACTTTACGGCTCGCGTGAGCCCGCGGCAATCATCGGCACCACGATTCTCGCAACGGCCTGCGGGATGACGGTAGCGGTGCTTGCCGACGCGGTGCTGCGGCGGTTTTACCCAAAAAGCAAGTAGGCTCAGGCAAAACAAGCGGTTCCGGGAGGCGGCCTGAATGATTGGTTTCGTGAGTGTGGCGGCGGAATGGGTGATCCCCGGCCTCTTACTTTTGGTGCTGGTGGCTGCTTTTTGCCGCCGCGTCCCTGTTTACGAGGCTTTTGTTTCCGGAGCCCAGGAGGGTTTCGCCATCGCGGTCAAAACGATCCCTTATTTAGTGGCCATGCTGGTTGCGATCAGCGTCTTTCGCGCTTCCGGTGCCATGGCGGGGATGGCACACCTGCTGGCGCCAGTCCTCACGCCGCTGGGTATCCCACCGGAAGTTTTGCCCCACGCGATTATGCGCCCGCTGTCGGGTGGCGCGGCCCTCGGCATCGCCACGGATATTATCCGCACCCACGGGCCGGACAGCTTCCTCGGCCGACTGGTCTCAACAATGCAGGGCTCGAGCGATACGACGTTCTACGTGCTGAGCCTTTACTTCGGCGCGGTCGGGGTAAAAAAGTACCGTTACGCGCCGGTAACCGGCCTTTTGGCCGATTTTACTACGTTTTTAGCTTCGGTGCTTTTTGTGCGGCTCTTTTTTCGGTAGGGGAGGAACATTTGGGGCGATAGCCAAAAGCGGGCCTTTGCCCAACAAGATTTTCGGCTGAAAGGGGGGCGTTGGCAGCGAAAAGGTAGCCCGTCCTTGCCGTTACGGGTATAATATTCCCCGGGTGATGGCGCTTTGGCAGAAGAAAGATTGCATAAGCTTTTAGCCCGGGCGGGGGTGGCTTCGCGGCGGCGGGCCGAGATGCTGATCAAGGCGGGGCGGATAAAGGTTAACGGGCGGCTCGTGGCGCGGCCCGGGGTGAAGATCGACCCGGCGCGGGACGTGGTGGAGATCGACGGAAGGCCGGTTTATTTGAAGCGGCTTCTTGAGAAGAAGCGCGTTTATCTTGCTTTTTATAAACCGGTGGGCGTCGTTACGACACTTTACGACCCCCAGGGGCGGCCCAAAGTAAGCGATTTTCTGCGGGCGGTTCCAGAGCGGGTCTATCCTGTGGGGCGACTCGACTATGAGAGCGAAGGGCTGCTTCTCCTCACCAACGACGGCGAGTTAGCCAACCGCCTGATTCACCCCCGGTATAAGGTGCCGAAGATATATTACGTATGGGTTGCGGGCGCTATTGGAGAAGAGGCCGTCCGGCAGCTCCGCGAGGGGGTGCTCTTGGAAGACGGTCCGACGCAGCCAGCAGAGGTGACGGTGCTCCGCAGGCTGCCGCGGCGCACGCTTTTGCAGATTACGCTGCGGGAAGGACGCAAGCGGCAGGTACGGCGCATGTGTGCGGCAGTAGGCTACCCGGTACTGCGTCTTAAGAGGGTTGGTATCGGCCAGTTGCGTTTGCAAGGGCTGCGTCCCGGGGCCTACCGATACCTGAGCGAAGATGAAGTGGCGGCGCTAAGGGAAGCGGTTGGCCTCTGTCCGGATTACGAAACAAGAAGTAAAGGCGAAGGAGAAAGCCGGCCGGGGAAGAGCGCGGGCGGTTAGCATTTTCTTTAAGACCTGGTCTCCTGTACAAATTTTGGGGCTAAAGAGGCGGGTAGACGCGCGGCGGGGAGGAATTTGCTGGCTTGGCGCGAATGAATTGTTATTATGGGGTGTAAGGGGGAATTCGTATTGGTCAAAAGCCTTGCGGGTACCGACCTGTTAGAAAGAGAGATTCGGGCGCGCATCCGCCTCGATTTTCGCGGGGTGAGCAGGCCGGGTCGTCTCCTGTTTGGCGGCAAAACGACGGAGAAGGCAGCGGAGGATGCGCGGGAACAGCAGGCTGCGCTTTTCCGGAACGTGCCGCTGCAGGGGATACGCATCGAGGATATCAACATGTCCTGGGAAGTGTACACCGTTACCGATGAGGTTACGGGAGCGGAGGTTGCCTTCGCACCGCTGGAGTTGACGGTGGTCGCGGAAGGTATAGATGATCTGGTGCGACTGGTCTTTCGCGAGGAATTTAGAAAAATCGAGATCCTCGAGCCGGAAAATGTGGTGCTCAGCAGGTACGAGATGGAGCGGTTCTTCTTCCGGATCGGCGAAGAACTTGCGCGTTACCGGGTTGCCCTGGAGCGCAAGTATAACGGGCGCTGAAATTTCGTGAAGGGAGTGTGCAGGCCAATTCGTGTTCGCGGGATAAGGGGAGCGATTACCGTCGAGAGGAACACGCGGGAGGAAATTATTGCGGCCACCAAAGAGCTGCTTTTAGCACTTGTCCGGGAGAACGGAATTGAGATCGAGGATATTGCGAGCATCTTTTTTACCCTGACGCCGGACTTGAACGCGGAGTTTCCTGCTTTGGCGGCAAGGGAACTAGGCTGGCAGTATGTGCCTCTTCTCTGCGCGCAGGAGATTGATGTGCCTGGGGCGATGGGAAAAGTGCTCAGGGTGCTGATGCACGTTAATACGGAAAAATCCCAGAGGGAACTCAAGCATCTTTACTTGAAAGGAGCCGCTACGTTGCGGCTCGACCTAAGTAGCGGGAATTAATTGGGAAGCGGTGGCTCGCCGCTGGCGACTTCTATTCTGGAGCGTTTGAGTTTTGCGCGCGTGGAAGCCAAACTGGCTAAGTTAATCAGGCTTTCCACCACGTCCGCCGGATTGGTCCCGGGCCGGAAGCTCCGGCGCCTGCCACCGGCTATTCCCGCCGAGAGGCTGAGGGAAACGGATTTGCAACTCCTTTCCGCTTCTTCCGTCAGGCTTCTTGCCCACACAACCGCATCTTCCAGGGGCCGGGTGCTCACCACAGCGAACTCGTCGCCGCCATAGCGACAAGGAAAGTCCTGCCCGGGTTTGCTCTGGCAACATAAAAGATTAGCCACCAGCCGGAGGCACTGGTCCCCCTGCGAGTGGCCGAGCAGCTTGTTGATCAATCCGAAATCGTCAATGTCGAAAAAAATAATGCAGATCTCCGGCGCCGTCTGCAAGAGTCGCTCTGCCGTGTCCCGGAGGTAGGCGGCGGTATAAAGGCCGGTGAGCGAATCGGTATGGCGGGCGATAGTGGTAAGAAGATCGATCTTGGTAACGATACCGATAAGTTTCTTGGCGGCGACGACCGGCAGCCTTTCAACGCCTGCCTGGTTCATAATATCCATCGCTTCCCAGAGTGACGTTGCAGGGTCAATAACCGTGAGGTCGCGGGACATTATTTCGCTGATTGGCTGGCTTGTCGGGACGCCACGCAGGTCGCGCGAGGTTACAATTCCCGCTAAGGTGCCGTCTGGTGCTAAGACGACGAGCCCTCCTACTTTATGTTTTTCCATCAGGTGAACAGCCTGCGAAACCGGCTGGTCTTGGCAGACGGTGAGGACGTTGCGGTTCATAATTTCGGTGATCTTCACGGTTGCTTCCGCCTTTCGGTATTGTAGTGCGTGAAGAACCGGAATAAAAACGAGAAAGAGACTTTCGTGGTTTGCCGGAATTTTCCTTGCTACCGCGATTAAAAAACCCAAATAAATTTTTACCAACCGGGATAAAAATGTCAAGCTATTTCTCATTCTCTTCCTGAAGATTTTTAGACAATTGTTTCTGTTTTTCGCCATTGCTCTGGGATGGCGCCTCTTTAGTCTTTGGTAAAGACGCGGTAATCGATTTCCGGGAAGATGTTGTTATGACTTTCGAGTTCTTCGATCCAGCCGTCCTCGACGCGGTTCTCGGTGATTTGTCGGTAAATGCCGATAAAATTTGCCATATGCGTTTGGAAGCGGCGCACGGCATACTCCACCATGGTGCCGGTGGCCATGATGAAGGGCCAGTCGCTTGATTGTGCCAGGAGCAGTTCCCGCGCCGCCTGGTTGAGGGCCCGGCGGAGCATACCGCTGCTTTCCGGAAAGCGGTTAGCAAGCTCTACCATTCGGTCGGCTCCCCAGTGAAGGTGCCGGTAGATCCAGTCGTTGGCGCCGCAAAGCCAGACCTCGTGGTAGCCTTTGTTCCCCCAGCTTGACGGGCAGGGGGTAACCACCTGGTTGCAGGGGTGGCGCCGCAAGTAATCCGAGGGCGTAACAAGTTCAATGATTTCCTGATCGTAAGTTATTTTGCGAACAAGGAATTCGAGCCATTGGGGCCCTTCGAACCACCAGTGGCCGAAAAGCTCGGCGTCGTAAGGAGCGACGATGAGCGGCGGCCGGTCCATGAAGCGGGAGAGATACCTGATCTGGTGTTCCCGGTTGAACATGAAATTACCGGCATGAGTAGCCGCCTTCTCGCGGGCCCATTCGGGAACGTAAGGCTCTTTGTGCTCGGTTTTGCCCGTGATCCGGTAGTATTTAAGGCCCGTGTTGATGCGGATGCCGTCCGGGTGGATGTAATCGCGAATATACTCCAAATCCAGGTCGTAGCCGATGTCCCGGTAATACTCGCGGTAGTCGAAGTCCCCCGGATAGCCTTCTTTAGCGCTCCAGACCTGCTTGGAGGATTCTACGTCACGGCCGAAGGCGGCAACGCCGGTGGGGCAGAAGACCGGGGCGAAGACGCCGAAACGGGGTCGGTGGGAGCCGAAAAGGAGGCCGTGGGTATCGACGAAAAAGTAACGGATGCCGTGCTTCTTTAAATAGGCGTCGATTCCCGGTGTGTAGGCACACTCGGGCAGCCAAAAACCGGGTGGGTTATGCCCGAAATGGCGGCGGTAAAGTTTAACCGCCACCGCGATCTGGGCGGCCACCGCCTGCGGGTTGACGAAGAGGAGGGGGAGATAGCCGTGGGTGGCAGCAGTGGTGATGATTTCGAGACACCCGGCTTCTTGGAATTTTTTGAAGGCGGCGATCAGGTTGCCACCGTAAGCGTTGAAGGTGTCGCGGACGCGGCGAAAGCGTGCTTGGTACATCTGGGCCAAGGGGAAGAAGGGCGTCCCCGCTGTACGCCAGGTTTCCTTATCCGTTAGCTCCAGCAGCTTGTGGAGGTGATGGAGATAGCGCTGCCGGAGGAATTCGTCGGTGAGCATAGAGAGGAGCGGCGGCGAAAGGGAGAGGGTGAGGCGGAAACGCACCCCGTCATTGACCAGCGCTTCGAAGGCCCAGATGAGCGGGATATAGCACTCTGTGATCGCTTCGTAAAGCCACCTTTCCTCCAGAGCAAAGGAATGTTCCGGATGCCTGACAAAGGGCAGGTGGGCGTGCAGCACGATGGCGAGATAGCCTTTACGCATGCTCGTTTCCTCCAGCTACTTTCTTACAGGGGGAAGGATTACCGGGGAGCCGATCCCAACCGGTATCACTTCCTTACCCATGCGGGCGGCGATTTCTTCGAAAAGCAACGGGGAGCTGATACCGAACTGGTAGCGCAGAATGGACCGGTACACCCCTTCTATCCACATCCATTCTTCGTCGCAGAGTTCGGAAAGTACTGCCCGCGGTGTGTGGGCTAAGTTCGAGCGGAGCAGCGTCACGAACTCCCCCGTAGGCAGGAGCCGCCCAAGGTCGACGCAGAAGGTGCGGTTGGGCTGGCCGACCTCGAGGTACCAGTTGTCCGCTTCCTCACTGATGGGAATATCAACGTAACTGTTGGCGTTGTATCCTTCGAATTTGATGCCGGTCACGTCGTAAAGGCGCAACACGGGCCGGGAGGTCCGCCAGGCTTCCGGACCGTAGCGGGCCTGAAACTCTTCCTGCTTGGTAGCGCTTACCTCCCAATAGGCAAAAAGCCAGTGGGGGTCGCGGGCGAGGAGGACAAGGCGGTCTTCCCCGTACCGCCGGGGCAGTTCGGGAGCCATTTGCCCTGCCGGCGCGGGTGGTACGGAGACGGAAGGCCAGATTTCAGCGGCGAACTCCGTATCGGGTCTCTTTGGCGGCAGCGGGGGAGAGACGTTAAGCCCTTCCCCGGCCGGCCGGCGCCAAGCCCGAAAAAAAAGGACGATAATTATAGCCGCCAAGATAATACTTAATATTAAAACGAAGAAGCTCATTATGCTTTACCCCCTCAAGGATGGCTCTCGGTCACGGTGCATATGATTTGCGTGCGGAAAATATCATAGACAAAAAACGGTAAAAAAATAGCGCCGTTCAAGCTTTTTTTATTATTGCCTCGCTTTTTGCGCTTTATAAAAGTAAAATCACGGCGCGTTTGGCCGTAAGCCGGAATTTGGGGCGAGGATTTGTCTGCAACGGTAATAACCTTTATCATGTTGTGGAGAGGTAGACCAACTGAATAAGTCGGGGAGGAAATAAATGCCGCGCGAGATAGTGCTCGGTAACGGAACGATGCTGGTAAATTTTGATAAATTTTATCACCTGCGGGACCTTTACTACCCTTACGTAGGGATGGAAAATCATTTTGGGATGGGTAAAGGCGAGGTCGGGTTGTGGGTGAACGGTGCTTTTTCTTGGGTTGGCGGGGACGGTTGGGAAATCACCATGCGCTACCAGGAGTATACCCTGGTGGCGGAAACCGAAGCGGTTCATACGGGACTGGGGGTGGCGATTCGTTTCACCGACGCTGTTGACTGCCAGGAAAACATTCTCCTCCGCAGGGCGGAGATTGAGAATCTGGCGGATGAGGCAAGGGAATTCCGGGTCTTTTTTTTCCACGATTTTAATATCGCCGGTTTTGACGTCGGGGACACGGCGCTCTACGACCCGAGTACCGCGACCCTTATTCACTACAAGCGCGACTATTATTTCCTCCTGAACGGGCGTTTTGGCGGGCAGGGCATTAAACAGTACAGCATCCGCAAGCGCTTCCCGGGAGGGCAGGGAAGCCGTGCCGACGCCGAAGACGGGGTGCTGCTGAGCAACCCCGCCGATCAGGGGGCGGTTAACAGCACGGTTGGGTTGGCGGCGGAAATCCCGCCGCAGGGAAAGGAAGTGCTCTTCTTCTGGGTGGTGGCGGGCCGGAACTTCCATGAGGTCTGGGAAAAGAACACGCTTGTCCTGAACGAAGGGCCGGAAACGCTTTTGAAGCGCACGGCCATCTACTGGCAAAATTGGGTCCGGAAGGCGGAGAACGACTTCGGGGATCTGCCGGAGGAGGTGGTCCGTCTTTACCGGCGCAGCCTGCTCATCCTGCGGACGCAGATCGATAGGCGGGGCGCAATCCTGGCGGCCAATGACAGCGACATCCTGCTGACCAACCGGGACCACTATTCCTACGTCTGGCCGCGGGACGGGGCGCTGGTGAGTTACGCGTTAGACAGGGCCGGCTACCCGGAACTCACGGTTCCTTTTTATCACTTTGCGGCGCGAACGCTGAGCGAAGGCGGTTACCACTGGCATAAGTACAACCCGGAGGGCTCGGTAGGTTCGAGCTGGCAGTCGTGGGTGCGCGACGGGGAGTTTCAGTTGCCCATCCAGGAGGACGAAACGGCGCTGGTGCTCTGGGCGCTCTGGGAGCACTACCGGCGCTACCGGAGCTTTTGCTTTCTGGCCGAGCTTTATCCCAAGCTGGTTAAACCCGCTGCCGCGTTTATGGCCGGTTACCGTGATCCCGGGAGCGGCCTGCCGCTGCCGAGCTACGATCTCTGGGAGGAGCGGTGCGGCATCTTCACTTTCACGGCGAGCGCGGTCTACGCGGGCCTCCACGCGGCCTCTTTATGCGCGGCGCTGTTAGGGGACGTGAAGTCTGCCGTGAGGTGGGAAGAGGCGGCGGAAGCGGTCAAAACCGGGATTTTGACGGAGCTTTACAGCGAAGAGTTGGGCCGGTTTATCCGCGGTTTTTACCCGGTAGCCGGGGAAAAAGTGACGCCAGATTACACCCTCGATGCGAGTCTGTGGGGCGTTTGGGGGTTCGGCGTGCTTCCGGCAACCGATCCGCGCGTGGTGCGCACGATGGAAGCGGTCCGCGACGGGCTCTGGGTGAAGACGGAAGTAGGCGGCCTGGCGCGGTACGCGAACGACTACTATTTCCGCCGCAGCGACGATATCGCCCGGGTGCCGGGAAATCCCTGGTTTATCTGCACTCTATGGCTGGCGGGCTGGCACGTGGCCCGGGCGCAGTGCCGGGAAGATCTCGCGGCTGCCAGGGAGCTGATCGAGTGGGCGGTACGCTACTCTCTGCCTACGGGAATCATGGCGGAACAGGTCCACCCTTATACCGGGGAGCCCCTTTCCGTGGCGCCGCTTACCTGGTCCCACGCGACGTTTGTGCAGGTGGTCGGGGATTACGGCAGACGCTGGTGCGAGCTTGGCCCCTGAAGTTTTTCGTTAGCATTCCCCCGGTATTTACGCTATACTTAAGGTTAAAGCAGGGTGCGCGAAGGGAACGAGCCGAATTGGCGGTTAAAGTGCTTCTACAGCGCTTCGGGGCGGCTCAGGGATATGATCTGGTTATTACGGCGAAAAGAGCAACCGTCCAGGATTATCTTGACGCCCTGAACCGTGCCTTTACGGGGCTTGAGCTCACCCGGGTGCGGCGGCCGGAAGTGCGGGCCTGCCGGGGTTGCGACCGCTGCTGCGCGGAGCGGGCGCCGCTCACGATTATCGACTCTTTTTTGCTGTCGCGGGTTACCGGATGCTCCTCTTTAAGCGAGTTTTTGAGCCGCTACGGCTACGTTGCCGTCACCGGTCCGGTTGTCGACATCACCCTCCGCCGTCTCGATGATGGTTACTGCATCTTTCTTGACCGGCAGGCGCGCACCTGCAGGGTTTACCCGGTGCGACCCTTCGTTTGCCAGACCTTTTTCTGCTGTCCGGCGACGGGTAGGGCCCTGGCGGTCCGGGAGGCGGTTGTGAACAGCGGTGAGGATGAATTAGTGCGGCGGTGGCTGAAGACCCGCCGGGTTGTTCACTACGCGGACCGGCCGCACGTTAACCCGCGTGATTGGCTTAAGAACCCTTTTACGGGGAGGTGGCGGTACGACGCGGTCCGGTTACGGGCGCTTCTGCCGGGGCGGCTCTGGCGGGAACTCTACGTGCCGCAGCAGGAAGGGCGAAGAAGTCGGGGGTGAAAAGATGCCGCAAGCACGGGCGCACGTTATTGTGAGGGGGAAAGTCCAGGGTGTCTACTTCCGCGGTTATACCCAGCAGGAGGCACTTGCGGCCGGAGTTACTGGGTGGGTGCGCAACCTGCCCGATGGTTCGGTAGAGGCGGTTTTCGAAGGAGAGCGGGAGGCGGTCGAGCGGCTCGTTGCCTGGTGCCACAAAGGTTCGCCAGCGGCGCGGGTGATGGAGGTAAAGGTTACGTGGGAAGATTGGCGCGGCGAGTTTAACGGCTTTGCGATTCGGCGGTGATCCCTGGAAAGGAGAAGTAAATGTCTAAAAAACAAGCGTTAAGCGAACAGAATAGGGTCGGACGGAACGGGGTTCGGTCAGCCTGCTCCGGGACGGGGCGGTTCCTTTACCCAGAGGAGCAAAACGGCCAGTCCGATCAAGATCAGGCTGCTGGCGATCATAAAGGTTTGGCGAAAGCCGAGGTGTTCCGCCACGAAGCCTCCGAAAGTGGGCCCCACGATCCAGCCGATAAACCAGGTGCGGTCGTATATCCCCATCGCCCAGCCCCGGCGGCTACGCGGGGCAAGGTCCGCAACCAGCGCCGTCGCCGCCGCGCCCAATCCCGCCCAGGCGACACCTTCCACGGCCTGGATCGGAAAGGCGAGCTGAATGTGGCGCATGAGGGCGTAAGCGAGGAAAACGAGAAAGAAACTCAGCATCGCGCCCATGATCACGGGCTTCCGCCCGTAACGGTCGGCAAGGCGGCCAAGACACGGACCGGTAAGAGCGCCGGTGAGGGCACCGGTGGTGTAAATCAGGCCGATCTGGCTGGTGGTGGCGCCGAGGTTGGCAAAGTAGAGGGCCAAGACGGAGTAGACCATCCCCGAACAGATCATGACGGGAAGGATGGCCAGGCAAAAGGTATAAAGGCGCTTATCCAGAGGATGCTCACCCCTTTACGCCTATTTTACCATAAAAAGACTACTCCGGACGCCAAGGGCCATACGGCCGCTCTCTCAGAACGCCTTGGCGGTGGGGTCCCGGCGGCGGGAAAGGAGTGCCGCGGTTTACGCCCCCGCATTGTTGTGGATACCAACGTGGTGATGGGGGGACTTATCAACCCGGTTAAAGCCTCTGGCCGGCTGGTAAGTCTCTGGTTGGAAGGTAAAATTGACGTCCTGATAAGTCCCGCTTTGCGGGAAGAGTACCTGCACATCTTCAACCGGATGCGTTTTGGCCCGCGGGAGGCGGTTGACCGGCGCGAACGGGCGATCCAGAAGCTCCTGTCCCGCGAGAACATGACGTTAGTGCATCCGGATTTTCGTCTGCGGGTTATTAAAGAGGACCCCTCAGATAACCGCCTGCTCGAGTGTGCGGTTTGCGGTGGGGCCGGTTATATCGTCTCTCAGGACAGACACCTGCTTCAGGTGGGCGAGTACCAGGGGATTAAAATCCTTACCGCGCACGCCTTCCTGTCCCGGGAGTTCCCGGAGGCTAAGGGGAAATCCTGAATGGAGAAGCGCTACTACACGTTTAGCCGCTTCTTGAAGGAGCATTTTGGGGGACCGGTGCGTAAAATCCCGCTTGACGCGGGTTTCGGGTGCCCGAACCGTGACGGCACCGTGGGTTCGGGGGGCTGCATCTTTTGCCTGAACCCGGCTTTCAGCCCCTTTTCCGGACGTGGACTGACGGTTGCGGAGCAGGTGCGCCGTTTTAAAGGGCACCGGCGAGGTCCGGGACGTTACATCGCCTATTTTCAGGCCTATACCAATACCTACGCGCCAATAGCGGCGCTGCGCCGGGTTTACGAGGAGGCGCTTGCTGACCCGGAGGTGGTGGGGCTGGCTGTCGCCACCCGGCCCGATTGTGTTCCTGACCCGGTTCTCGATTTACTCCAAAGCTACACGGACCGCTGGATGGTTTGGGTGGAATACGGCTTGCAATCCTGTCACGACGCGACGCTCCAGCGGATCAACCGGGGGCACGACTTCGCCACTTTTGCGGCTGCAGTGGCCAGGACCCGCGGGCGGAGCATTTATATCGGCGCGCACGTGATTCTGGGACTGCCGGGGGAGACGGCAGCCGACATGCTCGCGACGGCCGCCGCCCTGAACGCCACCGGTGTTGACGGGGTGAAGCTGCACCATTTACAGGTTTTTGAAGGAACGCCTCTTGCGGCCGCGTTTCTGCGCGGGGAAGTTAAAACGCTTAGTCTGGACGAGTATGTTTCCCTATCCTGCGATTTTATTGAGGCCCTTTCGCCGCAGACGGTGATTTTGCGATTGGTGGGTGACGTGACCGACGACGCGCTTCTCCTTGCGCCGCGCTGGGGCGTAAGTAAAGCAGCGGTCATTGACCGGATTGACCGCGAACTTGAACGGCGCGGGACGCGGCAGGGAAGCCGGGCGGGTTGGGCTTTAGAGTCTGCGGTCTTAAAAACGGTACGTCAGCACCTGGAGGGAAGGGGTTAAAATAAAGGTGAAATTGGCACCGGGAGCAACCGCTTCCCGGCGCCTTTCGGGTGAAAGAGTGACGCGCGGTTCGGTTTGGCTCTACCGGCTTTACGATGTGGCGCAGGAGATCGACCTGCTGCAGGCGGAAGAATTGCTGGCAGTGGAAAAGCCTGTTTCGCGGCTGAAGCTAGCGCGGGTGCGGCCGAAGGCGCTCGAGTTTAAGAACCCGCCGCTGACGGTGGAACTCGCGGGACGCCCGGTGCGGCTTGGGGATTGGGAGTTCGCTACGGCGCCGAGCGCGCGGCTGTACGACTTTGGGGTGCTGGCGATAGTCGTCCGGCTCTTGCTGCCAGAACGTTTTGGTTACGATGATCTCCGGAAGCTCTCGGTGTTGCTTGGCGACGCAGGGGAGTTTGAGTCGCTCTTCATGAGCTACCGGGATGAGCTCGTGAATGCTCTGCAGCCGGCGCTGGCGGGGGTGGGCTTTACCGGTTTTGCTGAAGACTTTATTGTATACTTTTTTGAAACCTGGCCGCGGGAGTGGGATCCGGTCCCTTTGCTCTTAGGGGAACCCGGAACGGTGAGCCAGGAAATGAGGCGGGAAACGTTACGCAACCAGTTTTCTTACGGTGACGATACCACCATCATTACGTGGGACGCAGCGCTGGTTTGTGATCCAGCCGGGAGCACTGACATTCCCGACCTCCTCGAGTTTGCCAACGCGCAGCTCCTGGAACTCAGGTACTACGACAGCCTGCTCGACCGGGAGGTGGCCGCGATGTATGATGCGATTGAGGAGGCGGGCCGGGGTGGTTACCGTCGCCTTCACAAGTACCGCAGCATAATGCGGAAGATGATGGAGCTGGTCGTCGAGGTTACGGAGATTACGGAGCGGGTTCAGAACGCGCTTAAAGTGACGGAGGACGTCTTCTACGCCCGCGTTTACACGGCGGCCCTGAAGATTTTCCGCGTCCAGGAATGGCTCCGGAGTATCGAGCGCAAGGTGGAGGTTATCGAGCGGAACTACGCCATGTTAAGTGATGAGTTGGTGACCCACCGTTTCTTAGTGCTTGAGGTGGCAATTGTGGTGCTGATTACCTTTGAAATTTTGCTCTGGCTTTGGACGCTACGGTAAGGAGGAATAGGCTTTGCGGGTAACGGTTTTAGTCGAAAACAGTGTAGGGCGGACGCTGCCGATCTTCGGGGAGCACGGGCTCAGCCTCTGGGTGGAGTACGAAGGGCGGAAGGTTCTTTTCGATACCGGCCAGCGCGGGGCGGTCGTGAGTAACGCGGCGCTCTTGGGTATCGATCTCAAGGCTGTGGATGCGGTAGTGCTAAGCCACGGGCACAGCGACCATACGGGAGGGCTGCGGGCGGTACTCGAGTTTATCGGACGAAAGGTGCCGGTTTACGCGCACCCCGATCTTTTTGCGCCCCACCGGGTTTCTTCTCCCCGGGACCGCTACGTGGGCGTTCCGTTCGCGCGGGAAGAGCTGGAAGCGGCCGGGGCAGAGTTCGTTTGGGTGCGCGAGCCCCGCGTGCTATTCCCGGGTTTCTGGTTGAGCGGGGAAGTGCCCCGCAGGACCACTTTTGAGAAAGGGGACCCCCGGATGTACCTCGTCCGCGACGGCGAACGGGTGCCAGATACGGTGGCAGATGACTTAAGCATCTTTGCCCAGACCCCGCGGGGCCTGGTGGTGCTCCTTGGTTGTGCGCACGCCGGGGTCGCCAATATCGTCGAGCACGCCCGGCAGGTGACGGGCGTAGAGAAAGTGGCAGCGATCTTGGGCGGCACCCACCTCGGCCCGGCAGACCCGGCGCAGCTTGAAGCCACAATCGCGTATCTCAAGAGCCTCGACCTAATGCTTCTGGCGGCCAACCACTGCACCGGCCTGCCGGTGACCGCAAAACTATCACAGGCCTTTGGCGACTGCTTCCGCTTCGCTCCGGCGGGCGAAGTTTTTGAGTTTTAAGCTTCCTGGGCCGGGGGCAGTTTTGCCCGGTTAATTCTGATTTTGGCGGCTTTTTCGATCAGCCGCAGATACTTATACTCTGCCGGGGTGACGAGGGTTATGGCGATGCCTGTATTACCCACCCGCCCTGTCCGCCCGATCCGGTGGACGTAACGTTCAGGATTTTGCGGGATGCTGTAGTTAATGACGTGGGTGACGTTTTTAATGTCCAGGCCCCGCGCCGCTACGTCGGTCGCTACGAGAAGATCAAGCGTGCCCTTTTTAAACTTGCCCATTACCTGGTCCCTGCGGGCCTGGGTGAAGTCCCCGTGCAGGGCGTTAGCGTTATACCCCATCTGCCTTAATTTCAGGGCTACCCTATCCACTTCGCGCTTGGTGCGGCAGAAGATAATGGCCAGCCGCGGGTCTTCTAAGTTTAGCAGCCGCGCGAGAACCTTAATCTTATCCGGTTCCCCCACCTCATAAAAAACTTGCTTTATCCGGGGAACGACCATATTTTGGGGGTCGATACGGATCTCTTCGGCGGTCTTCATATATTTCCTAGCCATATTCACTATCGGCTGGGGCATAGTCGCGGAAAATAAAAGCGTCTGCCTTGCGGCGGGAACGGCGGTGAGGATTCTTTCGATATCTTGGATGAAGCCCATATCGAGCATTTCGTCTGCTTCGTCGAGAACTACGGTATTTACCTCAGAAAGAGAAAGCGTCTTCCGGTTTAGGTGGTCTATCAGGCGGCCAGGGGTTCCTACAACCACCTCAACGCCTCTTTGCAGAGCTCTGCTCTGGGTCTCGAGGGGCTTGCCGCCGTAAACCGGCAGCACACGTATATTTTTGTATTTGCCGAGCCTCTCGATCTCCTGCGCTACTTGCACCGCAAGTTCTCTGGTCGGTTCAAGGACAATCGCAAAGGGCTTTTGGCCTTGGCGACTTTTTTCCACAATGGGGATGCCGAAGGCGGCAGTTTTGCCGGTCCCAGTTTGCGCCTGCCCGATGAGGTCTGCCCCCTTAAGCACTAGTGGTAAAGCAAGCATCTGAATTGGCGTTGGCTCCCGGAATCCCATTGCCGCGATCGCCTTTAAAGTTTCCTTGCTTAGCGAAAAATTTTCAAAACTCATCTCTTATAGCACCTTTCTTTGTTTTTTGTTTCCGTTTAGAGGCCGCTACCGCTACTGGCTAAGGCGACCGGTTCGGCTGCGGCTGCGTATTCTTCGCGCAGGATCCGGACCAATTCCCTTACCGAAACGATTTCTTTAGCCCGGTAGGCGTTTTCGCCCGCGAAGGCGAACCCGTGTTTTAAGTTGCCCTTCTGGGCGTTGATCAACGCGAGCGCGATGCAGTAGGGACTAGACTGGTACGCGCAGGTTTTAATGCAGTGGTAAGGACACTTAAACGGCTTTCTTTTCCCTGCGTTGACAGCGTCGGTAAAGTTGTTTCTAATCGCTCTGCCTGGCAGGCCAACCGGGCTTTTGATGATGACCAGGTCTTCTTTGCGCGCGTCGATGTATGCCTGCTTAAAGGCCGGCGCGGCGTCACATTCATAGGTGGTCACAAACCTGGTCGCCATCTGCACACCGGCAGCGCCCAGCCGGATAAATTTATAAATGTCGGCGCCGGTATAAATGCCGCCGGCGGCAATTACCGGGATGGGTCTTTGGCCCTCTGCGGCAAACGGTTTTACCGCCGCAATTACTTCCGTTACCAACCGTTCAAGCGCAAACGCCGGGTCGCCGAGCTGCTCTTCTTTAAAGCCGAGATGTCCCCCGGCCATTGGTCCTTCCACCACTATGGCATCGGGTAGGCGGCTGTATTTCCCTAACCACCTTCTGCAAATAAGGGTGGCTGCCCGGGCAGAAGAAACAATGGGCACCAGTTTCGTCCGCTGGTTTCCTTCTAAGAATTCCGGTAAATTGAGGGGAAGACCGGCGCCGGAGAAAATGATGTCCACCTTCTCTTCTACGGCGGTTTTTGCCATGTCAGCGAAATTTGACAGGGCGACCATGATGTTAACCCCCAGGATTCCTTTAGTCCGGGCCCGGGCTTTGCGGATTTCTTTTTTCAGCGCCCGGATGTTAGCGCCCGGGAAGTCGGTAGCGAAGTCGGGCTCAAACATGCCGATGCCGGCGGTGGCGATGACGCCGATACCACCCTCGTTGGCTACGGCAGATGCCAGCCCAGACAGAGAAACGCCGACGCCCATCCCTCCTTGAATTACCGGAACTTCAGCCGTCAGCTCCCCGATTCTTAGTTTGTTAAATCCGTTGGCAACCATTTGCGACTATCCTTAACTCTATATATTTTTGGTAGGCAGCGAATCGTTAGGAAGTAAAACATTTGAGTGAACGCGGGGGGCTTGAGCAGAGGCAGGTCCTGTCAGGGGTAAATCCGCTTCCTCAAAGATGTTTAACTTACCAAAAATCGTGCCGGTAGCATTATATCATACTTTTTCCTCTCTTCAAAAGGGTTTTTTACACTTTCAGTCTCCGTGGCGTTCAATCGCCGTGGCGCGGCTCTTTGAGGTCGCGTAGCCCCGTTTTGTAAACCATTCCAAGTTTAATGTCTTTGCTTGTCCCGTGGCGGTGCCGGCTCTGGAGTTGACACTTTTGGGAAGATTTTTCCCGCGGTTGCGGCGATCCGGGCGGGCGGTGGAGAAACTCCTCCAGTTCCGGTTCTTCGTAGCCGCGCTTTTTCCAGAAGAAACGCTTCGTCACCGGTTGGCCCCTCCTCATCGCGGCGCGTGTGCCGTTAATATTTTGTGCCGGTGCGAAAACACGCTTGCGGACCATTTTTTGCTACCGGGACGCTTTTTCTGGTATGATATAAAAGGTGGTCGGCGTGAAAAATAGCGATGTTTGCGCAATCTTCCGGCAAATGGCCGAGATTATGGAGATCTTGGGTGAGGACGTTTACCGGATTCGGGCTTACCAGCGGGCGGCGCAAAACATTGAGAACCTTACCGAGGATATTGCGGCCATCGCGGCGCGAGGGGAGCTTACCAAGATTCCCGGCATCGGGAAGGAGCTCGCCCGCAAGATAGAAGAAATCTTGTCCACCGGGACGCTCCAGAAATATGAGGAACTGAAAAAGAAGGTGCCGCCGGGCCTGGTGGAACTGCTGCAGGTGCCGGGCGTGGGGCCGAAAACCGCCAAGATGCTCTACGAGGAGCTGGGCATTGAGAGCGTGGCCCAGCTTGAGCGGCTTGCCCGCGAAGGACGGCTGAAGGGGCTGCCCGGGATTCAGGCCAAAACGGAAGAAAACATCCTGCGGGGCATCGGGCTTTTGCGGTCGGTCCAGGAGCGGCGACCGCTCGGACTGGTCTTACCTATGGCCCGGCACATCGTCGCCTTGCTTCGCGAGCGGGCGCCGGTGAGCCGCGTGAGTTTGGCCGGAAGCATCCGGCGTTACCGGGAGACGGTCGGTGACGTAGACATCCTGGCCGGGTCTCGGGAACCCGAGGCGGTGATGGACGTTTTTATTGGGCTGCCGGTGGTAGCCGAGGTGATTGCCCACGGCCCTACGAAATCCAGCATCAGGACTGCCGACGGCTTACAGGTCGATCTGCGCGTCGTGCCGGAGGAGAGCTACGGGGCGGCGCTCTGCTACTTTACCGGCTCGAAGGCGCACAACATCCGGGTGCGGGAATTAGGGGTCCGGCGGGGGCTCAAGATAAACGAATACGGGGTTTTCCGCGGGGAGGAGCGGATTGCCGGCGCTACCGAGGAAGAGGTTTTAGCGGCGGTGGGGCTCCCGTACATCCCTCCCGAGATGCGGGAGGACAGGGGGGAAATTGAGGCGGCCCTGGAGGGGCGCTTGCCCCGGGTAGTTGACTTAGGGGAAATTAAGGGCGATTGCCACGTGCACTCCAAGTATAGTGACGGTTCGGCCTCCTTGGAGGAGATCGCGGCGAAGGCGCGGCGGTTGGGCTACGAGTGGGTGGTGGTCTGCGACCACTCGCAATCGCTCAAGGTTGCGGGCGGGCTCGATTTGGCAGCGTTAGCCAAAAAGCGGGCGGCGATCGCGGCCTTTAACGCCAAAAGCCGGGACGTAAAGCTTCTCTGTGGCGCTGAGGTCGAGATCGGGATGGACGGGCGCCTTGATTACCCGGATGAGGTGCTGGCTGAACTTGACTTCGTCGTGGCGGCTATTCATACCGGCCTGCGCCAGAGCCGGGAGGTGCAGACCCGGCGGCTTTTGAGCGCGATTAACAATCCGTACGTGCACGCTATTGCTCATCCCACGGGGAGGCTGCTCGGCGAGCGGGAAGCGTACGCTTTAGACTTGGAGGCGATCTTTAAGGCTGCTCAAGCTACGGGGACTTTGCTCGAAATCAACGCTTATTACAAGCGGCTCGACTTGAACGACATTCACTGTCGCGCCGCTGCGGAAAAGGGGGTAAAGTTTGCTATCGGCAGTGATGCCCACCTTCTTGACCAGATGGATTTTCTTGAACTTGGGGTAGGGGTGGCGCGCCGTGGCTGGCTCGGCCCCGAACAGGTGATTAATACCTTGGGCTACCGCGAGTTGTTAGTGACTTTGGGTCGCAAAGGGAATTCCTGGCTAAACAAGTAGGTAAAAATAAATTCACGGGGTGGGAAGAGACGATGGATAAAATTAAGAGCGCTTACGAGAAAGCGTTAGAAAGAGTGCGGGCGATGAACCTGGACCAAGTCGACCTTTCCGGTATGGAGTTTGAGCCTAAGGGAAGTCAGGCGGCGGCACGCTTTCTCCGGGAGAAAAACTTCGATTTGCTGGGCGAGTTGAACCGGTATCCGGAGGACGTGCGGGGATACGTCAGGAAGGGGATGGAGGAGACTCTTTTACAGAATATCCAGTTACCTGCCGATGAAAATACCTATGAAACTAACCGGCGGGCAATGGAGGGTTTGCTGGCCCTGAAGAAGAATAAAAGCGCACTCAAGCAGGTTTTCAGCGAACTTGAATACCTTTTTAATTATTACACGCGCGCTTTTGAACACACCTACGCCAACCTGAAGGAAAGCTTTGCGGCGCGGCTCGAGCAGGCGCAGGAGGCTCTCCAGCGGCAGCTCGGCGTGAAGGTGCGGGTCGATGTCGAGCGCCACCCGGCTTTCCTCGAAGAGTGGCTGCGGGTTCAAGGGGAGCTCAACGGCCAGTACGAGACGATCCTGGCGGAGCAAAAAGAGAAGATAAGGAGTATTCCGTAGGTGGTGGCGTACCCCGGCGAATGGGAGGCGCTGGAAGGAGCGGGTGGCGGTGGTGGTGTTTGGCGACATTCGTTTGGCAAGAGAAATAATTTTTGGGGGAAAAGAGATACAAAATGCAACGGAATCTGCGTAATTATTTCTTAACCGGACTCGCCGTCATCCTGCCGGCCGCAGCAACAATCTTTGTTCTGTGGAAGATTTTCGGGTTTGTCGACGGCTTTGCGGGAAGGTTGCTAACTCACTTTACCCCTTACAAGATCCCGGGTCTGGGCATCGTTGTTACCGCAGCGCTCATCCTCTTCGTGGGTATGCTGGCCACCAACGTTATCGGGCGCCGGCTCTTGGCTTTTTGGGAGAGGGTGATGCTGCAAATCCCGCTGGTCAACTCCATCTACCGGACGGCCAAGGAGATTGTCGAGACCTTCGGTGAAAACCGGAAACAGGTCTTCCGGCAGGTGGTGCTAGTCCAGTTTCCCCGCCCGGGCTCCTGGGCCGTCGGCTTTTTAGTGGGGGAGGCTAACGGCCTCATCAGGGACCTGGTTGGTCGGGAGTTGGTTAAGGTTTTGGTGCCGCACGTGCCGGTGCCGATGTCCGGTTTTCTGCTTTTTATCCCGCGGGAAGAGGTGATTTTTCTCAATATCCCGGTAGAAGAAGGCCTCCGGCTGGTGGTCTCGACAGGGATTATTGAACCGAACTCGCGCGGGCCGGAAGCGCAAAATGCGGAGAAGAGGTAGAAGCCTTTGGCGGGTGAAATCGGGCACCGGTTTGTAAGCCCCATTGCGCTTGGCTTTCTTCTGAATTTGGCGATTGAGGCCTCCCGCCTCTTCATTCCATTGTTGACGAAAGACCTTGGCGGCACCGACTTCGATGTGGGACTGGTGGGTGCCGCGAGCGGTCTGGCTTATTTTGCGGCGGCCTTCGTTTTCGGCCGCTTATCTGACCTCTTCGGGCGCCTGCGCTTCGTGCGGTTAGGGCTGGCGGCCAGCGCGTTAGCCTTTCTCGGTCAGTTACTCGCGCGGGACGTGGTGAGCCTGTTGTTCGTCCGGACGCTGGTCGGGTTTGCGCTCGGGATTACGACGGGGGCGCTGCTTGTTTTTGCTTACGAAAACCGGGGTGGCATCGGCAAATTTAGCTCTTCCGGGGCGATGGGCTGGATTGCCGGGTCGCTTGCCGCCGCTTTCTTCAAGGAGTACCACCTGCTTTTCTTCCTCAGTTTCCTGGCGGCCGCGGTAGCCTTCCTAATCAGTCTCCGGCTTGAGGAATTCAAGCCGGTGCAGGTTGCGACCACCCCGCGCTACCTGCCGGTTATCTGGCGCAACCGCGCCGTTTACTGGCCCTTCTTCCTCCGGCACGTGGGCGCTTCCGCCGTGTGGATCATTTTCCCGCTCTTTCTGCAGGAGCTCGGTGCCGACAAGTTCTGGATCGGGCTGGTGGGCACGGCGAACTACGCCGGCCAGGTGGTGCTGATGGTTCTTGCGGAGCGCTTCGCAGGCCCCGGCCTTTTCCGGTTCGGCCTTTTCCTTTCGGGTAGCGTTTTCCTTCTCTATACGTTACTCGGACACTTTTACCAGGTTTTTCCGGTGCAGTTACTCCTCTCGGGCGCGTGGTCGGCGCTCTATATCGGTGCTCTGGTGCTGCTTTTGCGCTCCGGTGAAGAGCGAGGGACAGCGGCAGGCATCCTGGTAGCCAACATTAACCTGTGCGCGGCATTAGGACCTTTTTTGGGCGGGCTCCTTGCGGATTGGTGGGGTTACCATGCTCCGATGTATGCGGCCGCCATCCTGAGCTTTGCAGGGCTCATCTGGGCCCCCCGGCGGGCGGTGCAGGCTTCTTGAGGGGTGAGTGAATGGGCTGGGTGTGGCTGGACGGCAGGCTTTTGCGGGAGGATGAGGGCCTCTTAGCGCTCGAACGCGCCATCTTTTACGGGGACGGCCTTTTCGAGACGCTCCGGATCTGCGGCGGACGGCCTCTCTTCCTTGGGGAACATATCAAGCGGTTGATGGAAGGCGCGGCGGTCCTCGGTTTTGCGGCGGCGCTGGAGCCCGAAGCATTAGCCTGCGCCGTGCAGGAGACGGTAGCCGCGAACGAGGCTACGGAGGGCAGCGTCCGCCTTACCGTAATCCGCGGCCGGGGGCCGGGCCTTTACCCAAAGGCCAGCGCTCCACCGCTGGTACTTGTGACCTTCCGTCCGGGGGTACCTTACGCTCCGGAACTCTACGTGCGGGGTTTTAAGGCGATTTTTGTTTCCTTCCCGCGAAATGAACGTTCTCCCTTGGTTTACATAAAGTCGCTTAACTTCTTGGAGAACATCCTCGGCAAAAAAGAGGCAGCGGCAAAGGGTGCGGACGAAGGGCTTTTTCGCAATACGGCCGGTTATCTTTGCGAGGGGACCGTGAGCAATATTTTTTTAGTGCGGGAGCAGACTTTGGTTACGCCTGATGTGGCAAGCGGCCTTTTGCCCGGTGTTACCAGGAAGGTGGTTATCCGTCTCGCGCGGGAAGCCGGCCTGCCGGTAGCGGAGCGGCCGGTGCGGCCGGAGGAGCTTTTTAAGGCCGATGAGGCCTTTCTTACCAACTCCCTTCTGGAGGTTATGCCGTTGGTGGCAGTCGAGGACCGGATGATCGGCGACGGGAAGCCGGGCCCGGTGACGTGCTTCCTCAGGGAGCGGTACGCCCGATACCGGTAAGAAGGTGGCGCGAAACTGCTTGGGTAAATAGTTGTCCCGGGAAGTAAAGCCTCGAAAGTAACCGGATGCGCTACCCCGTCATAGGCTGGGGTTACGAGGTAGTTGCGGGGTGGCGAAGAATGGATGCTTTCGGGGCTCTTTTGTTGTTATTAGCGGCGAATCTTGATAATCTGGGGGTGGGGATGGCCTTAGGGACCCGGAAAATTCGGGTGCCGTTTGCTTCGAACCTGATGATCGCCCTGGTGACCAGCGGCGGGACGTGTCTCAGCCTCGTCGCTGGGCGGTGGCTGACCAAATTTCTCGCGCCCGCGACGGCCCGGGGGATAGGCGCGGTGATAATTGCCGCTACGGGTTTATGGGTTTTCTACCAAGAACTGGTCCGGGCTTACAGGAAGGGTAAAGAAAGGGCACGGGAAAGGGGTGAAGAGACGAGCCAACCGGCCGGTCGGGGCGTGGGCCGGCTGAAGGAGGTATTGGAGAAGCCGCTCCTTGCCGATGCCGACTATTCCGGGCACATCGACGTGAAGGAGGCCTACTTCCTTGGCGTGGCGTTGGCGTTAAACAATTTTGTGGCGGGTGCCGGCGCTGGCGTTTGTGGGTTGGACGCGGCTCTTGCTTGCGGCGCGGTGCTTATTTTCAGTCTGGCATTTCTCTGGCTCGGGATAAGGCTCGGCCAGAGGTGTTTGTCCCGGTGGGTAGGGGAGAAGGCTGGGCTGGCCGGGGGCCTTTTGCTGGTGGCCATCGGAATTGCGGCGTTTTTCTTTTAAGGGAGCGGCATTTTTCGCTGTACACGGCTGCGTTAGCGCGGCCTTTTCTTTTTTCGGGAAAACTATCATTACGGGTAGCGGGCGAAGGCGCGGTGGGAGAATAAAGAGTGAGGTGGTAGGCTGTGGGTTTGAGGGCCATGTTAGCGGGGGCTTTGCTTATCGCGCTGGTTGTCGCCGCTACGTGCTGGGCGGGGGAACCCCAGCGGGAGGTCCGGGAGTATAGGGTTACGTGTTACGGGACGTACCTGCGAATAACCGTAGACCCGTTCGCCGTCCTTACGGGAAACGCCGGCATTTTGCGGTTTTACAGCCCGTATTTCCCGGCGCATTCCGGTAATCTTGTCATTTTAAGCGAACCCGCGCCACCGGAGCCTTTTGTAAGGGAGCTAGCGCGGCGCTGGGCGGTAGCGGCCGAGGCCTTCATTCAAAAACGGGGGGATCAAGGTTTTCTGGAGAACTGGGGTGCGCCGGCCTGGGAGGAGTTGCTGCCGGCGCGTGGCGGTCCTTGCGTGACGGTGGTAATCCCGGATTCTCAGGAAGGGGCTGCATATTGTCGCCAGTGGCGGGCCGAACTGGTGGCGTTCAAGCCGGCGCCGCTTGGCGGGTGGCTAAACCGCGCTGGCGCGAGCGTTTGCGGGCGGGCGTGCTATACCCTCCGGGTCTATCCTACGGGTTACACCGTTGCCAGGTAACTGCTGAAGGGCGCTCTATTTACTGGGGTAACAGGGACAGAGCAGCTCTTTCTTAATTGACCACCGGGCTGGTTTTGTGCTACGATTTTCCCAGGTTTTGAGCTACGGAGGCGGGAAATTGCTCTTCACCACGCTTACGCTTGCGGCGGCGCGGCAAAAGTTAGCGGAGCGCCTGTGCCCCCTGCCTTGCGAGGAGGTCCCGCTGGCGGAGGCGCTTGGGCGGGTGCTGTCCGGGCCCGTGCAGGCACGGGAAGACGTGCCGGGCTTTGACCGGGCGACGATGGATGGCTTCGCGGTTCGGGCTGCGGATACTTTCGGGGCCTCGGAAGGGCTGCCTGCCTATCTCCGGGTAACCGGCGAAGTATTGATGGGCCAGGCTCCTAACGGGCGGGTTGGGCCGGGCGAGGCCTGGCGGATCCCGACGGGCGGGATGCTGCCGGAGGGAGCCGATGCCGTCGTGATGGTAGAACATACGGAAGAAGTTAGCTCAGATATGGTTGCGGTCCTTCGCCCCGTGGCGCCAGAGGAAAACGTGGTCCGGCGGGGGGATGACGTCCGGGCGGGTGCGGTAATTTTGCCGGCGGGCAGGAGGTTGCGGCCGCAAGATATCGGGCTCCTTGCCGCTTGCGGGGTGGCGCGGGTGTCAGTCGCAAAACGGCCTGTCGTCGGGATTATCGGCACGGGTGACGAAATCGTGGGGATTGAAGCGACGCCTGCGCCGGGGCAGGTGCGGGACGTGAATACGCCGGCGCTTGCCGCTGCGGTTTGCGCGGCCGGTGGGGTGCCGGTCGTTTTCGGCGTGGTGCGGGACGAGCTGAGCGCGTTGGAGGAAGTCCTATCGGAGGCGTTGGCAGCGGCTGAGATGGTGCTTCTTACCGGGGGCAGCTCGGTTGGGGTACGAGACCTGACGCTCCGGGCGGTGGCAGCGCTTCCGGGGGCGGAAGTGCTCTTCCACGGGCTGGCGGTGAAGCCCGGCAAACCCACGGTGGGTGCTGTAGTAAATGGAAGGCTGGTCGTAGGCCTGCCGGGCCACCCAGTTTCGGCCCTGGTGGTCTTTGAGTTCCTGGTCCGGCCGCTTTTAGAGCCGGAGAGGATAGATCGTGTGCCGCTCAAGGTGCGGCTGGGTCGCTCGCTCCGCTCCGCGCCGGGACGGGAAGATTATTTCCGGGCGCGCCTGGTGGTCGAAAACGGTGTCCTGGTCGCAGAGCCGATTTTAGGAAAATCGGGGCTCATTGCCACCTTGAGCGAAGCGGAGGGGCTCATCCGGTTGCCCCTCGATGTTGCCGGGGCCGAGGCAGGCGAGATGGTGGACTTTTTCTTGCTTTGAGGGAGGGGCGGATGAAACGCGAAATATTTCTTGAAGAAAAACCACTAGAGGAAGCGCTGGCCGGCTATTGGGAATTCTTGCGGAACTTGGGAGCCTTGGATCCGGGGCCGGCAGAAACTGTTCCCGTAGCGGCGTCCTGCGGCCGGGTGACGGCGGGCCCTGTTTTCGCTGCAGTTTCGCACCCCCATTTCCACGCTGCGGCCATGGACGGGTACGCGGTGCAGGCCCGGCGGACCTTCGGGGCAACCGAGCAGTCGCCGCTCCGTTTGCGGGTGGGCGAGGAGGCGTTCCCCGTCGATACGGGAGACGTGCTGCCGGAAGGGTGCGACGCGGTGATCATGGTGGAGGATACCCATGCGGTGACGCCGGATGTGATCGAGATCACGGCGGCGGTTTTCCCCTACCAGAATGTCCGGGTCATGGGGGAAGACGTGGTGGCGACGGAGATGTTGCTGCCGGCGAACTACTCCATCCGGCCGGTGGATGTGGGGGCGCTGCTGGCGGGCGGGGTTACCACGGTGGCCGTTCACCCCCAGCCCCGGGTAGCACTTATTCCTACCGGCACAGAGGTCGTGGCACCGGGGACGGCGCTTAAGCCCGGTGACATTGTCGACTTTAACAGCCCGATGCTGGCGGCAATGGTGCGGGAATGGGGTGGGGTTCCCGTCCGCCACGAGATCATTCCGGACGATTTCGCCGCCCTCAAAGACGCGGTTAGCCGGGCGGCGGCGGAATATGACATGGTCTTGACCATCGCCGGGGCTTCGGCAGGGCGGGAGGACTTCACCGCCGCTGTCGTGCGCGCGTGCGGGACCCTTTTTGCACACGGGGTGGCAATCAAGCCGGGGAAACCGGTCGTCCTCGGGGCTGTTGCGGGAAAGCCTTTTATCGGCCTTCCCGGCTACCCGGTTTCGACAGTTCTGAACGCTGAACTTTTTGCCCGGCCAGTCATCTTCGCCAAACAGGGGCGGGTGGTTCCGGACCGGGAAAAGGTGGCGGCAACTCTTTCCCGGCGGGTGGTCTCGCCGGCGGGTGTGGAGGAGTTTGTCCGGGTGAAGCTTGGGCGCACCGGGGAAAAAATCGTCGCTACGCCGCTCGGGCGAGGGGCGGGCCGCTTAATGACCCTCGTCCAAGCGGACGGGATTTTGCGGGTGCCGCGCTTCGCGGAAGGATTCGAGGCCGGCAGCGTGGTAACGGTGGAGCTTTTACGCACCCGGCGGGAAATTGAGGAGACGATTGTTATTATCGGCAGCCACGATCTGGCGTTAGACATCATCGCCAACTTTCTGCGCCTGAAGTTCCCGGAGGCGACTCTCTCTTCTGCCCACGTAGGGAGTCTCGGGGGGCTGCTGGCGGTCAAGCGGGGCGAGGC
Organism: Thermodesulfitimonas autotrophica; assembly: GCF_003815015.1. Lineage (NCBI taxonomy): Bacteria > Bacillati > Bacillota > Clostridia > Thermoanaerobacterales > Thermoanaerobacteraceae > Thermodesulfitimonas > Thermodesulfitimonas autotrophica. The sequence goes on along the minus strand of NZ_RKRE01000001.1, from coordinate 710,250 downwards.
CCACGCGGCGGGGACCCACCTTTTGGACGAGGAAACGGGGGAGTATAACGTTCCGTATGTCCAGCGTTATCTCGCGGGCGTGCCGGTGGTGCTGGTGAACCTTTCCTACCGGGAGCAGGGGTTCATTGTGATACCGGGGAACCCGAAGGGAATTAGGGACTTTTCTGACCTGCTCCGGGAGGAGGTCCGTTTTGTGAACCGGCAGCGGGGTGCGGGCACGCGGGTGCTCCTCGATTTTCACCTGCGCCGGTTAGGGCTTGATCCCCAACGGATCACGGGTTACCAGCGGGAGGAGTACACTCACATGGCGGTCGCGGCGGCGGTAGCGGGCGGCACTGCTGACGTAGGTCTGGGTATCAGGGCGGCAGCGGTAGCGCTCGGGCTCGACTTCGTACCGGTGGCGGAGGAGCGTTACGACCTTTGTGTCTTAAAGGAGCACTGGGAGGGCAAAGTAGGGGAGCGGCTGCGCGTGGTGCTCGGGGACCCGGAGTTCCGGGCGGCCGTGCTCGCCCGCGGGGGCTACGACCTGCGCGACTGCGGGCAGGTGCTTTACGTTCAGGAGTAAAACGTCCGGTTTTTGCGGCCGGGGGCTTTGGCTTCGGGAAAGCATACTTTGACGGGAGGGATTGTGAGTGGAGCTCACCCATCTCGATGCTGCCGGACGGGCGCGGATGGTAGCGGTAGAGGAGAAACCGGAGACCTTGCGGGAGGCGGCGGCTTTCGGGGCGGTGCGAGTGCGGCCCGAGACACTGCGTCTGATTGCGGCGGGTGATATGCCAAAGGGGGACGTGCTGGCGGTCGCTCGGGTGGCGGGAATTATGGCGGCCAAGGAAACGCCACGGCTGGTGCCGCTCTGTCACCCGGTGCGGCTTACAAGCGTGGCGGTGGACTTTATGTTGAATGAGGCGGCAAGCCGGGTGGAGATAACGGCCCGGGTGAAGGCGATGGACCGGACCGGCGCGGAGATGGAGGCGTTGACGGCGGTTGCGGTGGCCGCGCTGACTTTATACGATATGGTCAAGGCGGTCGACCGGGAAGCGGTGATTCAGGAGATCCGCTTGGAGTATAAGGCTGGCGGGAAGAGCGGGGTTTACCGGCGCGGCGGTGCGTAGCAGCGGACTTTTTAAGGTTTAAAAAAGGAGGGATCGCCTTGTTCCGGGTTGCGGTGCTAACGGTGAGCGATAAAGGTGCCCGGGGTGAACGGGAAGACTTAAGCGGGCAAGCAGTGAAGGAACTGGTGGCGGACCAGGGGTGGCAGGTAGACGAGATCCGGATTGTGAGTGACGACCTGGCAGCGATCACGGGCACGCTCCTCGACTTCGTTACGGCAGGAGTAGACCTGGTTTTGACCACGGGTGGCACGGGGCTGGGTCCCCGCGACAACACACCGGAAGCGACCCTTGCCGTGATTGAACGGGAGGTACCGGGGCTTGCCGAGGCGATGCGGTGGGAAACCTTCAAGATTACCCCCCGGGCCATTCTGAGCCGGGCCGTGGCCGGGATCAGGGGGAAGACGCTGATCGTGAATCTTCCGGGAAGCCCCCAGGCGGTCCGGGAGTGCCTCGGGGTGATCTTGCCGGTTCTCGGCCACGCGCTGGGGGTGCTGACGGGTCGGGAGCAGGAGTGCGCGCGCAAAGAATAAACGGGTAAATAAATTCGGCGAAGAAGGCAGAATAAGGATGTGGCCGGTTCTCTTTCACATCGGTAATTTTGCGGTGCACAGCTACGGCGTAATGCTAGCGGTGGCCGTTTTAGTGGGGCTACTTGCCGGGGAGCGGGAGGCGAAGCGGCGGGGGATCGACCCGGATTTCGTCCTCAACCTGACCATACTCCTCGTTGTTGGTGGTATAATCGGGAGCCGCATTGCCTATGTGCTGATTGAATGGCCCTACTTTGCGGCGCACCCGCAGGAGATTGTCCGGGTGTGGGACGGCGGCCTCTCCTTCTACGGCGCGGTAATCGTGGCGGTTCCCTTAATGTGGCTTTACGGCCGGAGAGGCGGCCTGCGCTTTGGCGATATAGCCGACGTTGCGGCTTTTGGAGCGGCCGCGGGCTACCCCTTTGCCCGCATCGGCTGTTTCTTGAACGGCTGCTGTTACGGGAAACCGACTACGGTTCCCTGGGCGGTGGCCTTCCCCTTTGACGGCGTGCCCCGCCACCCGACCCAGCTTTACGCCGTTCTTCTCGGGGCGCTGATTTTCGGCGCGCTCCTCTATTTTCGCCGGCGCCAGCGTTTTGCTGGGCAGTTAGCTATTCTCTACCTAATTTTTTACAGCGCTTACCGGTTTTTCATTGATTTCTTCCGCGTCTCGCCGCCGGCGGGTGCCTACCTTACCCTCGGCCAGGTTGCCAGCCTGCTAGTGGCCGGTGCGGCCCTGGTAGTCCTGGCAGTTAAGTGGCGCGGTACACGGCCGTGAGGGAGATTAGGGAGGGGTTCGCTTGCTTAAACTGCGGGGGCACCACCTGATCTGCCTGCACTTTTTCCGGGGTGAAGGGTACAGCCAGGAATTCGTCGCAAACCTGCGGGAAGTGATGGAGCGGGCCCAAGCGGGCGAAGAGGTCGAGCTTGTCGCCGGAGCGGATGATGTCTGCCGCGCCTGCCCGACGCTTGAAGGTGACAAGTGTCAGGCCAAGCCGGGCGTGGACGCCGAAATCAGGAAAATGGATGCAGCGGCGGCGGCGCACCTTGGTGTCAAAGTGGGCGAGCGGGTGCGCTGGGCGGCGGTAAAGGAGAAGGTGGCGGCAACGCCTCCCGGCTGGTTTGCGGCCTTTTGCGCGGGGTGCGACTGGGAGCAGGTCTGCGCACCCAGAAAGAAGGAGCTGGGGCTGCTGTGAGTTGAGAGGGGTTTGTGCCCCTGAAAATGCGTAAGCCGGCGTGGGTTCGGGCGGGTGTTCCCGAGAATCAGCCGCCCGAACAACCCTCCTGATTCCCCACGAGCCTAAAGTGGTGCCAGAATGCCGTGCGTAGTGTCTCCATTGCCTGGAGAAGGGGCGCGAAATCCCCCGGCGGGGGTTCTTTTTCACTCTCTTTGCTCGCCAGTAAGAGATAGTAGAGGCTTTCCGCAAACTGCCCGGTTCTGGCCAGGGTCTGCGCTACGGCGCTGAGGCTGCGGGTGTTGCAGAGACCCTTTTCTGAGAGAAACTGATCGGGCGGGACACCAAGCTCTTCCCGCAATATGGTGAGGCTTTCGACCGCTGGCTCGAAAGCTGCGGGGTGCCTAGCCGCCTCCAGGAGCGTCGCGATTGCCTCTTTGGTCCTCCCGGTGCGCGCGTAAAGCGGGCCGAGCGAGAGTAAGACCCTGTAGCTACCGGCGCCTGGGGTTACGAGGTACTTCTCCCACGGCGCATCACCCAGCGCCAGACAGCGACGGAAAAGCTGTTCGGCCGTGCCAAGGTCGCCACGCTGAAAGCAAGCGACGGCCAGGAGGTAAAGAAGATCGGTATAGTCGGGGTGAATCGCCACTCCTTCGGTCAGGACCGCTATGGCCTGAGCGTAGTTGCCGGTGTTTATCAGCGCCAGGGCGTATAACGCAAAGATGTCGGGTGGCGCGCTCTTGGCGAGGGTCTGGTACGCTTCCCCCAAGTATTGCGTGGCGGCGGTGAAGTCCCGGGCGTAAAAAGACTCCCTGCCGAGGGCGCAGCATTGCTCGGCGGGTGCGCTTGTGAGATGCTCCCTGATCGCGGCGATCTTCCACGCCCGTCTGCGGGCAATTTCCTTCTCCGGCCTGAGAAAATGCAGGTGGTCGACGGTAATAGGCGCACAGCCTACCGTACCGCCGGCTGCTTCGACCGCCGGGAGGATGGTTTCGTCAACCGCATCCTGGTAGCGGTAGTTTCTATTCCGGAAGAGGCGGCAGCTTCCCTTCAGGTAACAGTTCAGCAGCGAAAGTCTGCGGTCAAGAAAGGTGCGGATGGGGAGCAGGTAAGCATCCCGATCGGCCGCTTTCAACAGCTCCGGGAGCGCGTTACGGCTTGCCTCCTGGAGGACTTCGTCGGCGTCGAGTACCAGAATCCATTCGCCGGTGGCTGCGGCGAGCGCGAGGTTCCGGGCGGTGCCGAAGTTATTCTGCCAGGACGCGCGGTGAACTTTAGCACCGAGCTGGTAGGCGAGGTAGGGCGTTTGGTCGGTGGAGCCGGTATCGATAAAGATGATTTCGGCGGCGATTTCGGCGACGCTTTTGATGCAAGCACCAATGCAGGAGGCCTCGTCCCGGCCGATGATACATACGCTGAGCGGCGGGCCTTCCCTGCGGCGCACCAGGGGCCTGATCCGGGCGGCAAGGGTTTCCGGAGGCTCAGGCCATTTTTCCACGGGATACCAGATTGGGGGCGGGGGCAGTACGCCGTAACGCCGGAGGCACTCCTGCGCTTCGGTATAGCGCCCGGTCTCCAGGTGGCAGAGGGCTTCGAGAAAGACGAGGTCCCGGAAGTCGGGGTAAAGGGTTTGGTAGTAACGAAGGTGGCCGACGGCTTCCCGGAACCGCCTGAGCGCCATTAGGGCGTTGATCGTCCGCTTGACGAGAATGGGACCGTAGATCTTCGCCGGGTGGGTGAGCCGGAGTGCCTCCCGGTAGTTCGCGAGCGCCTCCTTCCACCTACCGAGGCGCAGGTACTCGGTCCCCAGGTTGTAGTAAAAAAAACTGTCTCGCTCCTCGGGCGGGTAACGCTCAAGGATAGCAAGGTTTCTCCTGATCTTGGCCTGGATATTAAAAGTGGCCGGGTCGTAGCCGTGGTGGAGAATCCGGATTGGCGCCTGGCCGATCCGCTGCTGTCCGGCATGGGCGAGGATCGAGTCTACGACCTGTTCGTGGAGCCTTCCTCTAAAGCGGTAGCCCTCCCGGTTGCGGAAAAGGCGGATGCTCGGTGCCGTGAGTTCGGCCCCGCCGGGAAGCAGGTTGGTAATCAGGGCGAAATAGGCTTCTTTATCGCCTGTGCGTGCAAGGCGCGTAAGCGCGGACCCGCTTTCTGGCGCGAGTTCCTCGTCGGCGTCGAGAAAGAAGATCCAGTCGCCCGTAGCGTGGGCAAGCGAAAGATTGCGGGCGGCCGCAAAGTCGTGCTGCCACACGGTGGTAATGACCTTTGCGCCGTATCCGGCCGCAACCGCCGTGGTATCGTCAACCGAACCGGTGTCGACGACCACGATCTCGTCCACAAACTCCCGAACGCTTTCGAGACAACGACCAATATTTTCGGCTTCGTTGCGGGTGATCATACAGAGGCTAAGCCTCGGTACTCCCACTGCAGGACGCCTCCTTTAGCCGCGCCGCCTGCCTGCGTGCAGCGGCCAGCCGGAATAATGCTACGCGTAAAGATGTGTTCTGGGGCTCCCGGTTGAGGCCGGCGTAAACCAGAGTCAGAAGCGCGCTAATTAGCTGCTCGCCGGCCCAGGCGGCGAAGCACCTCTCTGCGGGGGCCAGCTGGGCAGCGCGACAGAGGTGGGTGAAGGCCTCAAAATGAAGGTTTGCGCCGGCGCAGGCGCAGCCGTAGAGAAAATGCGCCCGGGCGTCTCCCGGCTGCTCTTTTAGCGCGAACTCAAGCAGTTCCAGAGCCTCCCGGTTCTGACCTTTACTAAGAGCGTATTCTCCGAGTAAAAGATAGGCTCTTGCATCGTCGTGCGCACCTGCCGCGCGGCAGATCGTGCGGGCAACTGCTACACCGCCACACTGATAGGCGGCCAGCGCCAGCGCCAGTATTTCTTCCTGAAGAGCTGGGGCTTCGGGCGGTGGACCAGCACCTTTTCCCATTATTGCGGCTTCGGCAAGCATGCAGGCGGTTGCAACCGGATCAGCTTGCTCATCGCAGCCATACAGGAATCGTTTGGCACTCTGCGGGGGCTGCCGGAGCCACCGGGCGAGGCAGGTAGTTTTGAGGATTTCGCCGCCAAGCGCCCCGCCAGCTTCCAGTTGAGATAGAGATTCCTCGGCCCTGGTGAAGTCGCCCAGGTGCAGGAAACATCTGGCCCTGAGAAGTGTTGTTTCCGGGTTCCCGATAGTCTCTTCTGCGAGAAGGTTAAGGCAGGTAGCATATTCTCCTCCATCAAAGAGAAGCCGGGCTGCTTCTGCTACGGGGAGACCCAGGCTTTCGGTTAGGCGGGTAACCATCTCCTTTCCGCTGAAGTTAGCCTGGCGCATGAACCTGCAGAGGTTTCGGAGGAGGTCCGGGGCGGGGTTTTCCGCGGCGGCCTGAAGGGCGAAATCCACCGCCGCTGCGTACCTGCCGGCGCGGACCTGGATAAGCGCCAGGTTTTCCCGGGCGAGATAGGAGGTCACACCTTCGGTCGTCGGGTACTCGGGCGGGACCTGCCGGAAGCGGAGGCATTTCTTAAAGCAGGCTTCGGCTTCGGTGAGGAGTCCAAGGTCCCAGAAGACCTGCCCCTTTAAAAAGTAAAGGTCGGGGTAGTCGGGAAAGTAGGCAAGCCCCGTATCCGCAACCTCAAGGGCGCGGGCGTACGCGCCCATCTCGTAAAGGCAGACGGCGTAATTTCGGTAGAGAGCGGGAGCAAAGCCGGCAGGCTCTTTTAGGCTGGCAACCGCCGCTTCGTAGTGTTTTTGCGCCTTTTCGTAATCCCCGAGCGCGAAGAGGCTGACCGCCAGGTTGTAGTGGATGAAAGAGTCCGTCGGATTATCGGTTAGAGCCCGGTGCAGCAGGGCGATGTTGCGCTCGGTCTTAGCGCGGCGCCCCCGCGCCGCCCGGTTGTAGCCGTAGTGGTTGATGATAAGGCCGCTGTAGCCGATGACGGCACCAGGGTTGGCACGGAGAATGCTCCTCTTCACCTGTTCGTGAACTTTTCCTTCGAAGCGGTATTCCTTCCGGTTGCGGAAAAGCCGCAGGTTTGGGTGGCGGGTGCGCAGCCCCGTTGCGGGATCGATGTGGTTTACAACGGTGAAAATCCAGGCTTCCACACCGGTGGTCGCAGCCAGTTCTTTCAACCGTGCGGCTGTCTCTGCGGGCAGTTCTTCATCGGCGTCTAAGATGAGGATCCACTCGCCCGTGGCATATTTAAGGCTTTCGTTGCGTGCCTGGGAAAAATCATCCGGCCACGGCAAGTAAAAGACCCGGGCGCCGTACTGCGCGGCTAGATGGGGAGTGGTGTCGCGCGAACCGGTATCGATGACGATTATCTCATCCACAAATCCAGCAGCGCTTTGAAGACAGCGGGGAAGGTTTTGGGCTTCGTCTCTGACGATCATGCACAAACTGATACCGCCTGTCACCCGGGGCTCACATCCTTACCGGATCTCCCGTCGCTTCATAATATGGGCTAGGTCGGCGGATTGCTGCTGCTGTTTACTGGGATTTGTAACCTTCTGCTGGGCATAGCAGTATAATGTGAAAAACAGGTGGAGGGATTATTGTGGCTATCCGGAAACTTTGCGTCGAGGAGATAACTACGATTGGGCTAAACTGGACGGAAACACTCACCTGCACCAATCCGGCGCACACCCCGGTCGGACCGGGCGACGAGTGCAACGCTCATATTTACGGGGTTACCGTCGACCTGAGCACGGTACCGCCAACCCTCTCCTTCACTTGCGATGCCCAGTTCGAGTACCAGTACCTGCAGGACGGTGCGACCTTCCAGGACTACTGCAACATCCTTTCTTCGCAGTGTTCAACGCAGTTGCCAGCGGGCGTGCACGTCTGCTGCGGCCAAACGTTGCCCAGTGTAACCTATTCCGTTGCCTGCAGCCCTGGCAGCATCACCACTACCCCCACTTACGTGGCCGGCCAACTCTCCTATGCCTTCACGATTGATAACCTTTGCTCCTACACCATCATCTGCGTTGACGACACAATCTGCCCGTAAAAACCAGCGCGGCCCGGGCCCCTGTTACTCGCGCAGGGGCCCCACTTTTTTGTTGCTTCCGACCTTAGACAGTCTTGCGTTGGCGGGGAAATCGGGCTTGAACGACATCAACCGGCACCGGCTCCGTAAAGTACAAAACTCGGCGGAACCGCCGAGTTTTGTTGTTGTGTGCTGGTCTTTTACCGTTACTTCTGCCCCTGGATGAAGGCGGTGAGGGTAGCGCTGGTAGTGGTGGCGATAGCGGCCAACCGCACGTACTTGAGGAAAACCGAGGGCACCAGGGTGACGAGGGCTCCCGCATCAACGGTAACTGCGGTGCCGTCGTCGATCCAGCTGGTGTTGTTCGGGCTGATCTGGACCTTCACCTGGGCGGCGGTGGTGCCGGTGTTGACGGCGGCCAGGGTGTAGGTGATGTACTCGAGGACGTTGGTTGTTACGGCCGGCGCGTAAACGGTGGTGACGGTGATATCCTCCGAGGTGTCGAGAATTGTGCGGGAATTAATTGCGGTACCTACTATGCCGGTGCCGATGCAGACGGAGAGCGATCCGGTACCGGTGGTGATGGCCAAGCCCGCGGAGGTTACCGGGAGGTCTCCCGTACCAATTGAAACCGAAAGCGCTCCCGCGCCGGTGGTGATGGCCAACCCGGTTGAAGTTACCGGCACATTACCCGTGCCGATGGAGACGGCGAGCGCTCCCGCACCGGTCGTGATGGCGAGACCTGCCGAGGTAACGGGAAGGTCACCGGTACCGATCGAGACTGCAAGTGAGCCCGTGCCGGTAGTAATCGCCAGACCGGGGGAGGTAATGGCCAGCCGGCCGCCGGTGTCGGTATTCAGGGCTACGTCCTCGCTTCCGAAGATTTTCACCCGCATTTCATCGGCAACATCTTGGAAAACCTTGAAGTTGGGCAAGGTTATCACTCCTTGCAGGGGTATCCTTTTCCCTTATCCTATGCTTGCTACCATAATTTGGTTACTCGCGCACCGCCGTGGGCCTTCTCTCATAAACTGGAAAAAGAAGAGGTGAGAGCCTTGGCGGACCGCATTTCGCTCTGCTTGATTGTGAAGGACGAGGCGGCCTACCTGGCGCGGGCGATTGAAAGTTCCCGGGCGGCGGCCGACGAGATTATCGTGGTCGATACCGGTTCCCGGGACGACTCGCCGGCCATCGCCCACCGCCTTGGCGCGAAGGTTTTCCATTTTCGCTGGCGGGGGGACTTCAGCGCCGCGCGCAACTTCGCCCTGGAACAGGCGGCGGGGGAATGGATTCTTTTTCTTGACGCGGACGAGGAATTCGCCGGGGAAGATGCGCAAAAGTTGCGGGAGATTGTGGCAACTACGGACGCGGCGGGCTATTTTTTCAAAATTGTCAACTTTTACAACGTGGGAAACCGGGTTGAGCAAGCGCCAGACGTAGTTTTTCGCTTTTTCCGGAACCACCCGGACCACCGTTACGAGGGGAGGGTTCACGAACAAATTATCCCGGCGATCCTGCGCCGCAACCCAGAGGCCCGCTTTGCCATCCGCGAGGACATCACTCTCTTTCACCACGGTTATCTCGAGGCCAACCTTGCCGCGAAGCGAAAGCGGGAGCGGAACCTGCAGCTTATGGAGCGGGAAGCGGCGCGGTTTCCGGACGATCCCGTGGTGAATTTCCACCTGGGCGTGGAGTACTTCCGGCAGGGCGATTACCCTCGAGCTACCCAAGCTTTCCTGCGGGCGGCGGCGGGGTCGAGCCCCGGGGTGGTTTATGGTCCGAAGCTCCTCAAGTACCTGGTTCAGAGCCTTTACCTTGCCGGGGAGAAGAACGAGGCGCTCCGCATAGCAACGAACGGCCTTGCGGTTTATCCCGACCACCCTTACCTCCATTTTGCCCGTGGGGTCTTGCTTTTTGAAAGAAGGGATTACGCGGCGGCGCAGGAGGCATTTTTGCAGGCACGCGCCCACCGGCAGTGCCCCGCCTATTACGCGGTGGAGGAGGCGGTGACTGGTTACCAGACGCTCTTTTACCTGGGGCGGTGCGCCGAGGAGCGCGGTGATTTAGAAGAAGCGCTGGCCCACTACCTGGTGGCAGTGCGTGAAAACACGGAGTTCGTGCCGGCGGTAGCCCGGATCGTTCATATCCTCAACCCGCGGGAGTACCCGGAAGATACGGTTGAATCTTTGAAGCGGGTCTTCGATCTTTCCGCGCCGCGCGCGCGTCGCATCCTGGCGGAAATTTTTCTGGCGGAGGGCGCGGCAGAGCTTGCCCGGCGCTTCCTGCAGGCCGAGGGGTGAGAGGTCGCGGGGGCAAGAAACCGGCGACGTATCAGGCGTAAAACCGGGCCGGCATTTCAGGAGTTAACTGGCCTTTTCCGCAGGGGGAGGAGTTGTGGTGCGTATTGTGGGAATGCTGCGGGTGAAAAACGAGGCTACCTGGCTTAAAACAGTGCTGGATGCTGCCGGGCGCGTATGCGACGCGCTGGTGGTCCTGGATGATGGCTCGACCGACGCGACACCAGAGATATGCCGCCGCCACCCGAAGGTGGCCGCGTACCTCTACCAGGAGGAACCAGTGCTGGACGAAGCGCGGGACAAAAACCGGCTCCTTAAGATGGCCCTGCGGCTCGAACCCGATTGGATTCTGGCACTGGATGGGGACGAAGTCCTTGAGGACGCGGCCCCGGAAATCATCCGCCGCGAAATTGCGCTCATCGACCCGGCGCAGCCCCAGTTTACCGCCTTTGCGTTTCAGATTCTCTACTTTTGGGATGATCCGCTCACGTTTCGGTGTGAGCCTTCGTTTTACGGCGACTTTTGGCAGGTGCGCCTCTTTACCATCTGGGGCCAGGATGTGACGCGCCTGGCTTTTCTTCCCACGTCCCACGGGGGGAATCTTCACTGCGGCAGTGTTCCCGCGAACCTTACGGGCCGCGCGCGGTTCATCGACGTAAAGGTGAAACACTACGGCTACCTCTCGGCCGAAGCCCGGCGGCGCAAAAGAGAGTGGTACGCTACCTGCGACCCGGAAGCTTTCGCCCGGGGCTACTACGACCATCTAACCTCGAGCGAGGGGATGCGCCTCGCTACCTGGCGGGAGCGGAGAGAGCGGGATGCGGTGAGCAGCACGTTTATCAAGCCCACCGCCTACTTCACTGGCTACCCGATTGAGCTTATCTCCCTCCTGCCGCCCGGCGCCAAGCGGGTGCTCGAGGTGGGGTGTGGCTACGGGGATGGCGGCCGGGCAATAAAGGAGGGGTTGCCGGAAGTTTGGGTCGCCGGGGCGGAGTGGCGGTGGGCGGCGTACCTTGCGGCGCGCAGCGTGCTTGATGCTGCGGTTTACTGGCGGCCCGGGGAGCCCCTTCCTTTCCCCGATGGTTTTTTTGATGTGGTACTGCTTAACCATTGCGTCGAAAAGTTCGCCGACCCCTGGACGGTGCTCTGTGGTTTGAAGCGCTACGTGGCACCGGGAGGAAGAGTGGTAGCCGCGGTGGCTAACGCGCGGAACCTGGTGAACCTCGCGCGGCTTGCGGCTGGGGACTGGGATTACACTGCCACTGGCGTGGCGGATGTCGCCAACCTCCGTTTTTTCACCCCGCGTACCTTGGCGGCCCTTTTTGCTTATTGTGGCCTCGACGTGAAGGAGCTTTCCTTTTTGCCTGACCCGCAAATCGACGTCTCCGGAGCACCTGGCGGGGGGACGGAGCTGTCACTCGCGGTGGGGAACCTCGTCCTGAAGGCATTGGAAAGAAGAGACCTCCCCGAGCTTACCGCCCGGGACATCCTGGTGGTGGCCGAGAAACCGGCGGTCTCACGCGAAGCGGGGCAACCCGTCACCTAACGCTTCGGTGAAGTTTAAGCCGGGCGTTTCACGACAAGCCCCTTCCGGGAGGTGCGAAAGAATGCCGGAGATTATCATCAGGCCGCCACTTCAGGATGCCACCGTAAAAAGTTTAGAGCCGGAAAAAAACTTCGGGGCGACCTTCTATCTGGGGGTGGGTAAAGCTGGTGATGCTGTTGAGCGGGCGCTGGTGCAGTTTCCGTTGGCTGAAATTCCGGCGGGAGCTGCGCTTAAGACAGCTTACCTTCAGCTTTGCCTTTGCGAGAACACGTTCCGCGCCCAACCAAAAGAGATTGCTCTTTACCGGGTCCTAGAACCCTGGGAAGAATATCGGGTTAGCTTCCGCAAGCAGCCCGCTTACGATCCCGCGCCTCTATCGGCGGTACTACTTACCGGGCAGGCTGGCGGGTGGATTTCTTGGGAGGTTAGCGCCGTGGTCCGCGACTGGATAGCGGGGACCCGGCCGAACTGGGGCCTGCTGGTGAAAATGGGCGACGAGAAGCGGCTGGGCGTGGTCCGCTTTTACAGCCGCGAGTGTAGTTGCTCGGCCTGCTGGCCCCGCCTGGTGGTGTCTTTTGCCGTTGGGGTTTGCGGGGCGCCCCTTTTTACCGAAGGGACCGAAACGGTTACCACCGAGGACGCCGACCGGGGAAGCACACCGTGCGACCTTTCTACCTGGCGCACGGTGACCGTGCTGGTCGCCAACGGTGGCCCCAACCCGGCGGTGGTTCAGGGCGAGATCAGCGCGGATGGTGCGGGCTGGCTGCCGCAAGGCCGCAGCGCGATACTGGCTGCGGGGCAAACTTACCTTTTCGTGCCCCAAATTTTCCTGCGGTTCATCCGGGTGCGCTACCGTTCCGCCGTTCCCGGCTGCCCCACCACGCTAGTGGTTACCTGGCAGGCCCAAAGATAGGCTTTTCTTGCGACTGCTCGCCGGCACAGGGTGGGAGGTGCCGCACTGTGCCATTTTCATCTTCCTGCTAGTGCAGGCCGAAGGCCCGCATGGGCTACTCTCCGGAAGTGCCTTCATGCAGCGCAGAGCCAGGCGTTGGCCGGAATTCTTTGCTGGAGGTGGCAACTTTGCCAGCTGCTTGGCGGGCGCGCGGGGCTTTCTGAGCGTATGTACTTTTGCTATGCGTTAGCGTCTTGGTATGATATAATATTTATGTGTGCCAAAACATGTTATCCCGAAAGCATTTCCGCTTCGATCCTTTCACTTTACATCCGTTGACGGTCAAATAAGGTAAAAGTATCTGCAGCGCTTTCGTCGGGGATTAGGGCATTCGCAATCCTTACATACCAACTGGCAGGCTTGAGGGGGTGTGGTATTTGAGAATTGCAATGCTTCACTGGGCGTTTCCACCCACCATCGGCGGGGTGGAGACTCACCTTACCATGCTCTGTCCGGCGCTGGTCAGGGAAGGGTGTGAGGTTGCTCTTTTAACGGGCGCGGTAGACGGCAGGGTTGCGGCGGAAACCTGGGAAGGGGTCAGGATCCGGCGGACGCCGCTAATGGACCTCAATTCCCTCAGCCCAACGCTCATAAGGCGCTACAAGGACGAAATCCGGGAAGAGTTAGCCAGGTTTATCGACCGGGAACGGCCGGATGTCATTCACGCGCATAACATGCATTACTTCAGCTACGTCCACGCGGAAGCACTGGTCAGAATTAAGGAGCGCGTGGGCGCACCCTTGATTTTAAGTGCCCATAATGTTTGGGATGATGAGACCTGGGAGGAACTGCTTCGGCTCCGGTTTGCCTGGGATGGGGTTATTGCCGTAAGCCACTATATTAAAAGGGAGCTCATCGCGAGTGGTTATCCGGCCGGGCAGATCCGCGTAATCCACCACGGGCTTGATTTGGCTCGCTTCCAGGCGGCTACGCCACCGGAGGCAGTGCGGCGCGAAATCAGAGAAAAGGCGCGGGGGAGGAAGATAGTTTTTCATCCCGCGCGGATGAGTCTCGCCAAGGGTTCGGATATTGTTGTGTTGGCTTTCAGGCGGGTAAAGGAGGTTTACCCGGATGCTTTCCTGCTGCTTGCCGGGACCAATAACACGGTGGACTGGGGCAGCTACCAGCAGGGTGAAATTGCCCAGATTCGGCGCATGATTGCTGAATGCGGGCTGGAGGAGGATGTGCTTATCCGCTTCTTCCCTTGGGAAGAGATGCCCGCCGCTTACTGGGAGAGCGAAGTGGTGGTTTATCCTTCTTCGTTCGACGAGCCTTTCGGCCTGGTGCTACTCGAGGCGATGGCGGCGGGGAAGCCGCTCGTCGTCACCCGGGCGGGGGGGATGCCGGAGATTGTGGTTCCGGGAGAAACAGGATTTATCATTCCGCGGCGCCAGCCCGACGCGTTGGCCGAGAAAATATTAGCGCTGCTTCGGGCCCCAGATTTAGTGCGCCAGATGGGGCAGAGGGCCCGGCGGCGCGTCGCGGAAAGATTTACCCTCGAACGGATGGTACGGGAGACGGTTGCTTACTACGATGAAGTGTGCCGGACGCGGGGACGCGCGGAAAGGGGAAAGCGCTCAAGTGCTATCGGATGATAAGCTGAAAATCGCTCCCGAACGGGTTGAGGTTCAGACGGAGGTTATCAAGAGCAACGAAATTTTCCTCATCACGCTGCCCGATGGTTCGGTACCCTGCGGGTATCCCGGGGGACTCGGGCTTTATTACCGGGATACCCGCTTTTTAAGCGCCCTGGAATTTTACGTAGAAGGAACAGAACCGAACTTTCTTGCGGCGGGTACGCGGTTCAGCTCCTTCTTTCAGTGCGATCTCGCGAATCCGGAGCTGACGGTTGCGGGGCAGCTTATTCCCCTGCAAACGGTTCATTTTCGGCTGCTCCGCCTCCTCCACGGGGCGCTATACCAGCGTTTTCGCGTGCGCAACTACAACCTCTTTCCCGTCACGCTGACGCTGAGCTTCAGGGTAGGCGCCGATTACCGGGATCTTTTTGAAGTGCGGGGAATGAAACGGCTTGAGCGCGGGGAAATTCTTCCTGCGCAGCTTGAGCGCGACGGGGTGGTTTTTCAGTACCGGGGCCGGGACGGCTTGTACCGTACAACCCTTCTCCGGTGGGATCTGCCGCCGGACGAGGTTCAACCCGAGGGAGAAAACGTCTGGATCCGCTACCGGGTGCAGGTGCCGCCCAAGGAAAGGGTTTACCTCTATTGGGCGGTCGGGGTTGCGGTAGACGAAAAGAAGGGCGCTTTTCCGGGGGTCACGCTACCCGCAGACCTCAAGGGTGGTTTCTTAACCGGGGCGGAGGTGCAGCGGGAGGGTTTTTCAGCCTGGCGCGAGAGTTGCACGCAGTTCGCGACGCCCCGAGAGCGCTTTAACCAGATGCTCGACCAGGCGCTGGCCGACCTGTGGGTTTTGCGGAGCGAGTATCCGGAGGGGCCCGTTATTGAGGCGGGCGTCCCCTGGTTCGCAACGGTTTTCGGCCGGGACGCCCTAATCGCCGCGTGGCAGACGCTCATCGTCAATCCCCAGATCTGCCGCGAGGTGCTGCGCTTCCTGGTAAAGTACCAAGGAGCAAAGGTCGATCCTGCGCGGGAAGAAGAACCGGGAAAGATCATCCACGAGATCCGCCGGGGGGAAATGGCCAACTGCCGGGAGATCTTGCACACGCCGTACTATGGCTCCATCGACGCTACCCCCTGGTTCATTATCGTGCTCGGCGATTTCGTGCACTGGACGCAGGATTTAGAGTTTTTACAGGAGATGCACGCGCCGCTTTTAAAGGCTCTGACCTGGTGCACCGATTACGGGGATAGGGATAACGACGGCTATATCGAGTACGCGGGGGACGTTCCTGGAGGACTTAAGAATCAGGGCTGGAAAGACTCGTGGGACGGCATCCTGGACCCGGAGGGACGGCCGGTGGAGCCGCCGGTGGCCCTGGTTGAGGTGCAGGCTTACCTCTACGCCGCCTACAGGAGAGCGAGCCGGATGCTGTCGCTTTTAGGCGACAGAAAGGCGGCGAAGGAGTACGAGGAGCGGAGCCGCCGGTTGCGGCGGAACTTCTGCCGCGACTTCTGGGTGGCAGAGCAGGATTGCCTGGGCCTGGCGCTCGACGGGCGAAAGCGCCTGGTCAAGACCGTGGCTTCGAACATGGGGCACACTCTCTTTACCGGCATCCTGCAGCCGGCGGCGGCGAAGAAGGTGGCCAAGAAGCTTTTCTCCCGCGAGCTTTTTTCGGGCTGGGGTATCAGGACCCTGAGCACTGCGGAAAAAGGTTACAATGCCATCAGCTACCACAACGGCTCTGTCTGGCCGCACGACAACAGCATCATCGCCTTCGGGCTGCGCCGTTACAATCTGTTAGAAGAGCTGAGACTGCTAGCGGAGGCCCTTTTCGATGCGGCTTACGAGTTTCCGTATTTCCGGTTGCCGGAGCTCTTCTGCGGCTTCAGCCGGCGACCTAACGTCAGGCCGGTCCGGTATCCGGTCGCGTGTGAACCACAGGCCTGGGCAGTAGGCAGCCTCTTTTTGCTCCTGCAGGCCTGTATCGGCGTGAGGGTAACGGCGGAGGGACTCTTGATTCAGCGGCCAGTTTTGCCTTCGTTCTTAAAGGAGCTCCAGATAAGGGGAATGAAGGTTCACGACGGCAGAGTGGGGATTGATTTCATCAACCGGGACGGGCGCGTTTTCTGCCTGCCGATTGAAAAAACGGGCAGTGTCCGGATCATTATTGAGGCGTAAGGGTTTCCGATTGTCGGTTGGCAGTAGATGCTGTAAAGGGGGGAGATTATGGGACTCTCTTTCCAGCTTCCTGTAAAACCGCGGGTTATCGTTGTCTCCAATCGGGGCCCTCTGGTATGGGCGGAAAGATGCAGCGGCACCGAAAAAAAGGTGGCGGTTAGCGGGCTGGTGTCGGCGCTTTTGCCTCTCTTCCGCACGGTGCATGGTGTCTGGGTTGCGTGGGGTGGACGGGCTTCACTGCCTAACGAAGTAGGCTTTCTCCATCAGGAAGGGGACCTGAAGTGGCAGGAAGTTCCCCTGACAGAGGAAGAACTGCGGCTCTATTACGACGGCTTCTCCAACCAGGTGCTTTGGCCGCTCTGCCATTATTTCACGGAGAAATGTGCGGTCGAGCCCGCATGGTGGGAAGGGTATAAGGCGGTGAACAAAAAGTTCGCGTTTTTCACCCGGAAGGTCGATTGGGGCGCTGATCTCATCTGGATTCACGACTACCACCTTGCCCTCCTGCCGGCGCTGCTGCGCCAGCGGGGAAACGAAGGGAAAATGCCGCGGATCGGTTTCTTCTGGCATATCCCCTTTCCAGGTCCCGACCTGTGGGAAATTGTGCCGTGGGCGAAAGAGATCATCGAGGGCCTTCTGGGAGCGGATTTCATCGGGTTTCACACTCCCGGCTATGTGGAAAACTTCTTACGCGCCGCCACGGCTTTCACCGTAGCCACGGCTTTGCCGGGGCAGAAAGGATTAATCTACCGGGGTCGCGAGGTGACGGTGAAGGCGCTCCCTGTAGGTGTTGACCATGAATTTTTCGCCGGGTTGAGCCGGGACACTAAGGTAAGGGAACAGGCAAAGCTTATCCGGGCCCAAGTCGGCACGGAAAAGATTTGCCTTGGCGTTGAGCGACTCGACTACAGCAAGGGGGTTTTAGAGAGATTAGTCGCTTTCGAGCGGTTTCTCGAGGAAAATCCTGCTTACCGGGGCAGGGTTTCCCTTATCCAGATCGGTGTGCCCACCCGGGCGGGCGTGGGCGCTTACGAAGAGCTCCGCCGGCGGGTAGAGGACTGCGTGAACCGCATCAACAGCAGATTCGGCCGTTCTTCCTGGACGCCGGTCTGGTACCTGGCCCGGGCTTACAGTCAGCGTGAACTGGCCGCTTTTTACTTGGCGAGCGACGTGGCCATCGTCACCCCGTTGCGGGACGGCCTGAACTTAGTGGCGGCCGAATACGTGCTCACGCGGTCCGATACCGACCCCGGTGTGTTAGTGCTAAGCAGGCTGGCCGGTATTGCGCACTATTTACGGGAGGCGTTGCTCGTAAATCCGTTTAATATTGCGGAAATGGCGGCTGCGCTCCGGTCGGCGCTGGAGATGCCGGCTGCCGAGCGGCGGTTTCGCCAGCGGACGCTGCGGCAGAGGCTTGCCCGGCGCACGGCGAGTGCCTGGGTGCGGTCCTTTTTGCAGTTAGCGTTAGAGGAGGCGGCGGACGAGGTCTTTGTTGGGTAATAACAGACAGGGGGAAACGGACCGTTAAGCGGAGGATTTTGCCCCTTAAGGAGGGCTTTATTGCTGCTTGACGCCTTTTCTGGTAGTCTTTTTTTCGGGATAACCTTGCAAAAAACGGGGGTGGCCCGGTAGATGCGGGAACGGGTCCAGATTGATACGGATATCCTGATCATCGGCGGCGGGACGGCAGGTTGCCTGGCGGCTTGGGAGGCGCGGCAGGTAGGCGGGCCGGACCTGCGGATCACCATTTTAGAGAAGGCTAACATCCGGCACAGCGGTTCGCTCGCTGCCGGGCAGAACGCGCTTAACGCCTACATTAACCAGGGAACGCCGGAGGACTGGGTGGCCTACGTCCGTTACGACCTGTGCGGCGCGCCGGTGCGCGAGGACATCCTGCTGAGTGTGGGGCGGGAGCTCAACGAGACGGTGGCGATGATGGAGAAGGAAGGCCTCCCGATCAAGAAGGATGCGGACGGCCGTTACCTGGCGCGGGGCAAGTGGAACATCGAGGTCAACGGGCGGTTTTTAAAGCCGATCACCGCGAAAATGGCGGAGAAGGCCGGCGCGCAGGTGATTAACTGGGTTTATACCGTTGAACTCCTGAAAAAAGAGGGGCGCTGTGTTGGTGCGGTGGGTTTTGGCGTGCGGGACGGCCGTTTTTACGTAATCCGGGCCAAAGCGGTCCTTATGGCTGCTGGCGGGGCAGCGGGCATCTGGCGTCCCCGGTACAGCGGTGATGCTCACCACCGCATCTGGTACGTTCCGTTTAACACCGGTGCCAGTTACGCGATGATGAAGCGGATCGGGGCGGAGATGACCGGTTTCGATACCCGGATGATCCCGGTGCGCTTGAAAGATACCTACGCGCCGGCAGGGACGTTAGCCATTGGGGCGAACGCTAAGATGGTTAACGCCCTCGGCGAGGTTTTTATGCTCGAGAAGGAAGAGTACGTGCGGATGGGCGGGCATACGGCGCCGACACCCATCCGGGTCTGGGCCTGCTACCGGGAAATCGCTGCCGGGCGGGGCCCGATTTTTATGGATACGACCAAGGGTGATCCCGAAAAGGTGGCCGGGCTGCGGGAGCAGTACCTGGACATGTCGCCGAGCACCGTCCTTTACTGGGCGGCCCACGATATCGATCCCGCGCGGGAACCAATCGAGATCGAAGGCGATTCCCCCTTCCTTGTCGGGGCGCACGCCGCGTGCTGCGGGGCCTGGACCATCGGGACTACCCGGATGACGACTGTGCCCGGTCTCTTTGCCAGCGGCGAGGCGCTCGGGCAGGCCCCGTCGCGCTTCATCTCCGGCTCTTGGACCTGCGGCCGGATTGCGGGGCGTAATATGGTCAAGTGGATCGAGGAGAACGGGATTCCGCTCGCGGAACTCGATCCGGAAGAGATAGACGCGCTTGAGGAGAAGACCTTCGCGCCGCTTGCGCGGTGGAGCAAGCAACAGTTCTTTACTAACGGTAAGCCGGTCCTGGGCATCCTCCCCAAGGAGATGGAAGAGCACATGCAGAACGTGATGGAGGACTACTGCGGCGGGCGGGTGCGCCATTTCGCGGTCAGCGAGCCGTACCTGAATATCGCGCGGAAGCGGATCCACCGGCTGCGGCGGGACCAGCTGAAGTACCTGACGGTTCCCGATCTCTACGAGCTGCAGCAGGCCTGGGACGTGATCAACCGGCTCGACTGCTGCCAGTTGGTAATTGAGCACATCAGTTACCGGAAAGAGACACGCTACCTTGGCTACGTTAACCGGACGGATTATCCGGAACGGAACGATGCCGAGTACGATTGTTTCATCTGTTCCGTCTGGAACCCGGATACGGACGAGCTCACCTTTAAGAGATACCCTTACGAGCAACTCGTTCCGGGTGACCGGACTAAGGAGACGATTTAGTACGGTTCGAAAACGTTGGCCGCCCAAGAGGCGACGTTTATTGAGGTAGGGATTATCAAGGAAAGGGGCTGTGAAGCCCGCGACGCCGAACGGGGTAATGGCCTTCAAGGCTTAAGATAATAGTTG
The DNA here is from genome assembly GCF_003815015.1 of Thermodesulfitimonas autotrophica. Taxonomy (NCBI): domain Bacteria; kingdom Bacillati; phylum Bacillota; class Clostridia; order Thermoanaerobacterales; family Thermoanaerobacteraceae; genus Thermodesulfitimonas; species Thermodesulfitimonas autotrophica. The sequence goes on along the minus strand of NZ_RKRE01000001.1, from coordinate 690,382 downwards.
GCGAAAGGGGGTCATGTCGCGGGAATGCCGCCTTATGTCCTGCCGGATAAATGCGACGGCTGTAAAAACGAGCCCGATCCGCTCTGTGTTTCGGTCTGTCCGGGTAACCTCTTCGTCGTCGACGCGGCGACGGGCAAGGCCTACTGCCGGGATCCCGGGGAATGCTGGGACTGCATGACCTGCACCATTTACTGCCCGACCCAGGCGATCGTGACCCAGGTGCAGTACCAGCTCGCCCCCATTCCGGCGCGGCTCGTTCCGAAGCTCGGCCGGCACAGCATCACCTGGACGCTGACGGATTGCAAGGGGAAGGTTTACCGGATGCGCAACCTCGTCCTATCGGACGGTGAGGAGGATAACGGCGCCTAACAGCCGAAAGCGAAGGGGAAAAGAAAACGGCCCGCTTACAAGGGCGGGCCTATTTTTCTTTTTCGCCCGGAGCTTAAAGTTATTATTTCAGATCGACCAATTTTACCTGTTTAAAGGTATACTTATCACCTTGCTTAACCACCTGCCATACTTCGTAAACGGCGCTGATTCTATCGCCCTGCTGGTCAAAGGTGATCGTCCCGCTGGCACCCTGGTAGTTCTGGCCAACGGCGAGGAGCGCTTCGCGCACCTTCACCGGGTCGTCGTTTTGGGCTTTGGCGCACGCCGCCGCAATCAGCTTCACCGCGTCGTACACGGTATCACAGAAGACTTCCGGCTCAGTGTTGAACTTGGCCTTGTAAGCGGTGCGGAACTTGTCGTAGCTGGCGCCTGTAGGCGGTGCCGGACGGGTGCCCTTCATGGCGCGGGCCATGAATTCGGCGGCGGCCTGCGTGGTGAACATGCCGCTGCCGTAAACCCCGTCGCAGCCGATCCACCGCAGTTTATCGAGACCAAGGCTTAACGCCTGCTGGTAAATTACCCGGCCATCGTCGTTATAGCCGATATGGAAGACGCCGTCCGGTTTCAGGTTTTTAATCTGGGTGAGTTCCGTGCGGAAGTCTTTCTTATTCGGGTCGTACTTTACCACACCGACGACTTCCGCCTTACCGGCGAGTGCGGATTGAATGACGCTGCTAAGGCCTGCTCCGTACGGGTTATCCATCGCCAGGATGGCGACCTTTTTGAGCCCCTCATCTACCGCTAACTGTGCCATCACCTTGCCTTGGAAAGCGTCGCTCGGACAGGTCCGGAAGAAGTAGTCACGCCAGGACTGCCCCGAAAGCTCGGGGGAGGTAGCCGAAGGTGAAACGAGGAGCACCTTGCGGTGCGAAGCGTACGGACCGGCAGTCTTTGCCCCGCCGGAAGTCATTCCACCGATGATCAGCTTCACGTTATTAAGCTCCACCAGTTTTTTGACGGCGTTAAGACAGGTTGCCGGGTCGGTAGCGTCATCTTCTAAGTAGAGCTTAATCTTTTTCCCGTTCACCCCACCGGCCGCGTTTATTTCGTCCACGGCGAGTTTGACGGCGTCTGCCATTTTGCTCCCCATGGCCGCCAACTGACCGCTTGTCGAAAGAACGCAGCCAAGTTTAATCTCCCCCGCTGCAGCCTGCTCCGGCGACGTTGTGGGCGCGGTTTTCTTCCCGCAGCCGACTACGGTAAAAAGGAGTGCCAGCACCGCTACCAGCGCTACCGTTTTTTGAAGGCGAGTCCACTGCAAGCCAAACACCAGATTTTGCCTCCTCTCTGTATTTTTTGCGAAACCGGCGGAAATTTTTGCTCCTGCTCCGTTTACACCCCCTTCGCCACGCCGAGAAAACGTTCGCGGAGTGCCGGGTCGGCTAAAAGCGCCGCCCCAGTTCCCTCCATTACGCACCGGCCCTGGTTAAGTACGTAACCGTATGCGGCGGCTCCTAAGGCCAGGAAGGTATTCTGTTCTACCAGCAGGATGCCAATGCCCTTGGTTTTAATGGCCTGGAGCCGTTCCAGAATGAAGGCCGCGGTTTTGGGTGCGAGAAAGGCGAGTGGTTCATCCAGCAAGAGCGCGGCCGGTCTCCCCATCAGGGCGCGGCCAATGGCAAGGAGCTGCCTCTCTCCGCCGCTTAACGTTTCGGCGCGGGCGCGGCGGCGCCTTGCAAGCTCTGGGAACCGGGTATATATTTCCTCGTAATCGCTGGCGATTCCTTCTTTATCCTTGCGGAAATAGGCACCCATTTCCAGGTTTTCCTGGACGGTGAGGTTGCTGAAAACGTTATTGACCTGAGGAACGTACGCGATACCGCGCCGGATAATCTCGTAGGTGGGTAGATCGCTTATTTCCTGCTCCTGGAAAATAACCCGGCCGTTGAAGCGACGCGCCAACCGGAGGATACTCTTGAGCAGGGTTGATTTGCCGCAGCCGTTGGGCCCCACGATAGCGGTGATTGCTCCTGCTTCCACCCTGATGTTTATTCCTTCGATGATGGTTGTATCGCTGTACCCCGCAGTTAAATCGGTAACCTCTAAGAGCGCCACTGGCTACTCTCCCCCGCGTAAATAGTATAAAAAGCCGGGTCGGCAAGCACTGCTTGCGGCGTTCCCGCGAGCACGACGTGTCCGGCATCCATGAGATAAACCTGGTCGGCAAAGTCAAAGAGAATCTCCAGACGGTGTTCGATAACGAAAAAGGTAATCCCTGCTTCGCGCTGAAGGCGCTTCAGTGTTTCGTATATCTTACGTCCCAGCACTGGGTTGACGCCTGCCGCCGGCTCATCAAGCAGAATAAGTGTTGGGCTGGCCATCAGGGTGCGGCCAATTTCCAGGAGTTTCCGCTGCCCTCCCGAAAGCTCGCGGGCGGGTTTGAGTGATAGGGGGGTGAGTTCAAGAAGCTCGAGCACTTCCTTGGCTCGCGCTGCGAGTTCCCTCTCTTTTGTTTGCCAGTAACGGCGGCAAAAAAGCGCGGCTGCCGGATGTGTCCCGGCCACGTGGGGCGCTGCCAGGAAGAGGTTGTCAAGGACCGAAAGGGAGCCGAAGAGACGCGGGATTTGAAAGGCGAGGGCAAGCCCGCGCTCGTAAAGGGCAAAAGGCGGCAGACCGGTGATATTTTCGCCGCGAAAGAAAACCGCGCCGCTGTCAGGGCGGAGAAGCCCGTAAATGACGTTGAAAAGCGTGGTTTTGCCGCTTCCGTTGGGGCCCACCAGACCCGTAAAGCTCTTTTCGTTCACGGTTAGGCTGACCTCGTTGAGGACGCGGAAGCCACCAAAGTTTTTCCCTACGCGGTCGGTGGCGAGGAGAGCCACTTCTGGGCCTCCTTTCTGGCGGGTGTTTTGAGCGGGCCCTCGGGGAGCAATCCCTGGGGCCGGTAAAGAAGGATGATGATAACCAGTAGGCCGTAGAGGATGAATTGCAGGTTATTTGGGTCTACCGGTAAAGTAAGGTAATCCTTGGCGATGCGGGTACCCCTATTAATCAGTTCCACGACGAGGCCCCCTGCAAGGGCACCCCAGTTGTTCCCAGACCCGCCGAGGATCAGCATGATCCAGACCAGGAAGGTCACCGGTGGCAGGAACATGTAAGGGTCAATGAATTGAACGTATTGGGCAAAGATGCCTCCGGCTAACCCGGCGATGGCGGAACCTAACGCGAGGGCGCTCGCTTTGAAGAGAAATGTATTTTTACCTAGCGCTTGAACGGCGGTGTCGTCGTCCCGGATGGCTCTGAGGATGCGACCGTAAGGCGAATGGGCGAGGGCCTCCACGATAAGGAAGGAGCCCAAGAGGAGGGTACCGATTAAGGCGATGTTGGCCAAGGCGGAAAGCCGTAAAGAGGCAAAGGGGAAAGCGGCAGGCACGGCGATACCGTGCACGCCACCTGCAATTCCTTCCTGCGCTTTAATGATAAGCCGGAGGATTTCGCCGAACGAAAGGGTAACGATGGCCAAGTAGTCTTCGCGCAGGCGCAGGGCGGGAAGGGTGACGATCAAGCCGATGGCGGCGGCGACTAAAGCGCCTGCCGAGAGTGATAAATAAAAGGGCACGCCGAGCTGGGCCAGGAGGGCGTAAGTATAAGCACCGGCCATGAAGAAGGCTACCTTACCGAAATTGCCCAGTCCGGTGAAGCCGTACTCTAAGTTTAAGCTCAGCGTTAGGATAATGAAAATCCCGGCGAAAATGAGGGTATCTTCGATGTAGTAAACAGGATCCATCTGTTCACCTCCCGAGCCCGCGGGGGCGGAAAATTAGCACCAGGATGAGCACGAGGAAGGCGACGGCCATCCGGTACTCGGTTGATAGCCCTAAGGCCTGTAAGACAACAATCCCGAAGTTTTCGGCAATACCGAGAATTGCTGCGGCTATGAGAAGACCGTAAAAACTCCCGATGCCGCCGAGAACCACACTGGCGAAAACTGGGAGCAAGATGTCCCACCCGAGCATGGGGTAAAGCTGGGTATCCGCGGCGCGAAAAACACCGGCTACTCCTGCAAGGGCGCCACCGACAAACCAGACAAAGAGCGTTACCCGCTCGGTGTTGATCCCGGAGGCTTGGGCGAGTTCCGGATTAGCTGCCGTGGCCCGGATGGCTTTGCCGATCCTGGTGAATACGAAGAGAAGGTGCAGAACGATGCTGGTAGCGGTAGCGGCGAGAATCAAGTAAAGCCAGAGCAGCGTAATGTGGGTGTCGCCGATGGTGAAGGTTTGCCAGACCTGCTGGTACGAAAGCGCAGCCCAGGACCAGCACTCGCCCAGAGAATAACGGATGACGTAACCCAGGCCGATAGAAGCGATCATTAAGGGGATCAGGGCGGCACGCCGGTTGATTAGCGGGCGAAAGACGGTGAAATAGGCGGCGAGGCTCAAGAGCCCTGTAGCCAGTGCTGCGGTGACCAAGGCGATTGCGAGGCAGCCGGTAGGGTATTGCATAGTGAGGTACCCGATATAGGCGCCAAAGGTAAGAAACTCGGCAAACGCAAAATTCGGAAAGCGCGAAAGCCCGTAAGTTAGTGTCAAGCCCGTGCCGGCGAGGAGGTAGATGCTCCCGGTGATCAAAGAATTAACCAGAACCTGTGCAGCGTCACTCATTGTTTACCGCCAAACTTTACGTAATTTAAAATGCTTTTTCGCCTGCAAGCAGGCTTCTTTTAATCGCTACCGTAGGGGAAAGGGATTGTTCGCAGATAATTATACTTCAAAGTGGCAGGGCAAGGAAACGCCAATTATTACCAGGAGGTGGGGCGTAGCGTTTGCCTGTTCCCTGTGGGGGATTACTTAGGATAGCGCGAGGGCTATTTCCCCGATGCCGTAAATCATGGCCAAAGCCAGCACGGTGAAGATCAGAATCCAAAGGTCAGTTACCGAAAGGTCAAATTTTGCCGCAAGCCGCTGCATTAGCGACTGCCTGCCGGAAAGCTTTTCTGTCTTTTCAGCTTCCTCCGCAGGGCTCAAAATCTCCATAAGCAAGCTTTGGAAGAGCATTTTAACCGCTTCTCCTTTCCAAAGGTTTTAGCCAAGATAAAAAAAAGGGGACCCACCGGCTTCTTCCAAGAAGCCGGTGAGCTTACCACGACAGGGGCGAGTTTGGCTCCGTTTTCGCTGCTTCGGCTTCCAAACGAGTTACTAAGCGGGTCAACCATTGCCGGGTCAGAGCGAGTGCGACATAGTGCCAGATATAGAGGAAGCCTGCGGCGTAGAGTGCTCCCCCGGCAAATAATACGCAAAAATCCGTTCCTATCGGGCCAAGATTTCCTCGCGTGATTCGGGCGACATTCATCAGGATGCCCATCATAAATAGCCCCGCGGCAGAAAGCATCAAGACGGGTAGCAGCACCCGGCCCAACCGGGGCGAATAGCCGTTACCCTTCGGCGAAGAATGAGAGGCAGCTACGGTGGGCGCCATTTTGTTTGCTATGCCCTCCTTCAGATAGCCACACAGAAATTTTCTCTCTACACCCATTTGAAGTGTTAGCAAGAAGTATGCCAGTTCTTTTAAAAGCGCCTTTAGGGCCGGGGGACAGAGGTTTTGGGGGCAAACCCGGCTCTATTGGTTTCGGTTTATCACCCTCCGCCGTTGCGTTTTGCAACAGCTGTTGTCTTTTTGAACACCCACCTGATTAAAGCGGCGTCTTTCTGCTTAGAAATACAGGCGTTTATTCGCTGGCAAGGTTCTTGCTACATTCCCAGAAGTGGGTTGCTGATTTCACTGGATCTCTTGGAAAGGGGTGAAGGTAGCTGCGCAAACAACAGGTTAAGACTGCTTAAGAAAGCGACACCTTGTCTTTAGTGTTAAAAAACGTAGCGAGTAACTTGAAGGAGGGAAAATCAGGTGCGTACGGGAAACCAACTGGATCGCGAAAAAGAGGCTAAACTTCGGCAGTTCAATATCTTGGCGACTACGGTTGTAGCGGTGGTAACGCTGCTTGCTTTTTGGGCAGGGCTTTATGTTTTACAGCATGACGTGTTTAAGGATTACTACAACCCGGAACGTCATGTGATCGTTCAGCAGGACCCCGAAACGCTTGAAGTTTATGCCTGGCGGGATAGTGCCGGACATGTCTTCACCCGGGACTCTGCTACGGTGCGACTCTTTCCGTACGGGATCATGACGCTGCTCTTACTACTTATGGGCTTCAGCTCCTGGTTGTATAATCTCTTGATGCGCACTTATACTGCACGTTTGGTCCGGGAAGTTGCGCCAGAGGTACCGGTTTCCGTGAGCTACCAGCGGGTAGCAAGAGGTTAGCACCAACAAAAACAGCGGCGACAAAGGAGGTAGCTGATGCACATCTTTCTCCCTATCGCTAATATGAATATGCCGATTCTGCTGGTTCTCGGGTTGGGCGGTGTGGTAGGCTTCCTATCGGGCCTCTTTGGGGTCGGTGGGGGGTTTCTACTTACGCCGCTGCTAATTATGGCGGGTGTTCCACCGGCCGTAGCTACAGCAAGCGATACCAACCAGATCGTAGCGGCTTCTGTTTCGGGTACGCTGGCTCACTCCCGGAGCGGCAACGTGGACTTTAAACTTGGTGCAATTATTCTTATCGGTGGCTTAATCGGTGGTACCTTCGGTACCGATATGGTCCGGCACCTGCGCTCCTTAGGGAACTTCGACTTTGTGGTAAAGTTAGCTTACGTGGTGATGCTTTTCTTTGTGGGGATCTTTATGTTTCAGGAAAGCGTGCGGGCGCTTCGCTGCAAAAAGGCGGGGGAGATAGCAGAGAAACAGGATGCTTGCTCCACTCCCAGATTCGCTGCCCGCTTACCGTTACGCATCTATTTTCCAGTTTCCGGTATCGAGTGCTCGGTGGTGGCGCTGGTGGCGCTCGGGTTCTTGATTGGTATTCTTGCAGCGCTAATGGGAGTTGGAGGGGGCTTCATCATGCTCCCGGTGATGATCTACTTGTTAGGCATCCCGACTTTGAAGGCGGTGGGAACGAGCATTTTTACGGTGGTTTTTACGGCGATTAACGTAACCCTTGCGCAAGCCACGGTTAACGGGACGGTAGACGTGGTATTAGCTGTTCTTCTTCTCATTGGCTCCTCTTTAGGTGCTCAGTTCGGAGCCAAAATCAGCCGCCGCCTGGCGGGAGAACAGTTGCGGGTGGCTTTTTCCGCCATTGTTTTGGCGGTGATGGTCAAGATGCTCTACCAGCTAGTGACCAAGCCAGCCTCGCTCTTCGTCATCGGAGGGGGGCACTGAGATGCGCGGACGGTTTTGTTTATTAGTGCTGCTAGCGCTGGTATTTTGTGTTTTTGCAACCGCTGCCGAAGCAGCGATTATAGTTAAACCGGAGGTCATTGGGGTTAACCTTAACTTTTCCGGAACCTCAGTAACCGTTACGGGAATGGCACGCGGTGATGTTTGTTTACAGGTGACGTCTTCGCCCGTACGGGTTTCCCTCAACCGCCAGGGGAAAGTAGATGGTTTTTGGATGAGTGTCCAGAAAACGGTGGTAGAAGGTGTGCCTAAGCTTTGCCAGTTCTACACTTCCTCCAGCCTGGAAGCCTTACCTGCCTCTCTCCGCCAGGAAATCACTGGTTACCGGAATGCCCTCACCGGTGCTAAGGTTATTGAAAGAAAAGGGGAAAAGGAACGGGTACTTTCTCCTAACGAAGCGCAACCCTTTTTAGCCTCGCTGGTAAAGCTATATGAAAGAAAAGGGCTTTACGCGGTTCACGAGGGTAAGGTTAAGGTTGAAAACGGTCGCTTTACCGCTCAGGTTGCCGTGCCTCCAGGAACGCCCCAAGGCGACATCCATGTCACCGCCTTCTTTTTCAAAGACGGTCGGGTCATAGCTCGGGAAGAAACCACCTTTACAGTCGAAAGCTTGGGACTGGTACACTGGTTACGCCTCCTTTCGGGAACGAACGGCCCGGTTTACGGCGGCATAGCGGTGATGATTGCCCTCTTTGCAGGATTGGCGGTGGGTATGGCCTTTGGTTTTTTAGACCGGCTACTAGGTAAGGGGCAGGCAGGCGGTTCGGGTGCCCATACCCATTAGGCTGACCCGCGGGAGATTTGAGCGGCGTTGCTGCGGGGAAGAACCGGGATTGGAAGGGCCGGTTAAAGATGCGCGCCTCCAGTCCCGGCTCTTCCCTTACCGGGTTTTTCTTCTTGAAACCCCAAAGGTAAAAGGCTTAAAATTAACCTTGAACTCAAAATTTAAGCCTTGTCTTTAAAAAAAATTTGCTATATAATTCCCTAACTAAGTTGCCTCTCTTTTTATGGAGAAGGAGGCCGGCCGTTTTGCGGGTCTCTTTAAACTTTGGGCGGCAGATACTGGTATTAGTAGCCGTTCTTTTATTAATCCCGGTTGCCTTAACGGTATTTATGCTCCGGATGATTAACGAAAGCGAATCTGCCCTGGTAGAAAAGCAAAAGGCTCGCTTAATGAGAGTAGTAGAGCAGCTCGATGCGAGCCTCCCCACCGGGTTTGATGCCATCCTTGCCGAAAACGGGGCTACAGACGCGATGCCTGTCCGGGAGAAGGTGGCGATCCTCAATAAGGAGCTCCGGGGGCTGATCGAAGAAGTTAAAAGGGCGTACCCGGGGGTAGAGGCTGGGTTTTATTCCGCACAACTGGACCGGATTATTGACGGCTCACCCCCGCCCTATGCCGGAGAAAACTTCTCCAGCCGCCGGCGCCGCAACTTTTTAGGCGCAATGCGGGGGCAGTTACGGTCGGAATCCTTTGGCCCTGCGGAGGGTGGGGTCTTGGAGATCTATAAGCCTTTGGTTCGCCAAGGGAAAATCATCGGGGTGGTTTGGGCAACCGAAAGTTTAAGCCGGTTTGCGGCGCAGCGGCAGGCAATAGCCTATACCGCGTACGGGATTATTACTTTAGGGACCTTAGTCGGCATAGGAGGAGCGCTCTTTGTTGTTCACCGGTTTGTGGAGAACGTAAATCAGATAAAGTTAGGACTCCGTTCCCTCCGCTCTAATCTTGACCGACCGCTGCCGCCGGCGGCAGGAGAACTCCGGGAAATAACCGAAGCGGTTAACGAGCTTGCGGGAATGGTGGTGCGGGCCCAGCAATATATTAATGTGACGTTAGCCACCATTGACGAGGGGTTGTTAGTGGTTGATTTAGAAGGACGCGTAGTTGTTGCTAACGCGGCCATAATGAGGATTCTGGGCTTAGAAGCCGAGTGTATCGGAAAACCGTACCCGGAGATGCTTTCGCCGGATGAGCCTTTTGGACGACTGCTGCAAGAGGCGCTACAAACGGGGCGGGAGGTTCGGGATATACCCGTTGTCCGGCGCTGCCAGGGACAGAAGGAGCGGCAGCTTTTGGCAAGTACGGCGGTGCTTTTTTCGGGAGAGCGACAACCGATAGGGGCGGTGCTCTGTTTACAGGACGTGACCGAGCGGGTTAAGTTGCAACGGGAAATGCGGCGCCAGGAGAGGCTGGCGGCGCTCGGACGTCTGGTAATGGGGGTGGCGCACGAGATCCGGAACCCACTTACCGCCATTAATTGTTACCTCCAACTGTGGCAGAAAAGCAACCTTTTCCCGCGGCAGCCCTTGGCAACAATGCAAGAGGAGGTAAGCCGGTTAGACGCCCTTGTCGAAAAGTTACTTTACTTCGCTAAACCGGCCGAGGCGCGCCCGGTTATCTACAGAGTTAACCACCTAGTGAGGGAAAATTTACGGTTTTTCGAAGATGTGGTTCGAGTTTCCATACGGACTGAGCTGGCACCGGACCTGCCTCCGGTCTTGGTTGATCCGGAGCAGATGGGCCGGGTGCTTCAGAATATTATCTATAACGCCTGCCAGGCTATGCCGGAGGGCGGGTTGGTAACGGTGCGGACGTACCGGGAGCCCACGGGGGAAAACGTGGTGATCGAGGTGGAAGATACCGGCTGCGGCATCCCGGCGGAGAATATTCGGGATATTTTTGAGCCCTTCTTTACCACAAAACCGGGTGGTACGGGGTTGGGCTTGGCCTTAGCGAAGGAGGTTGTAGAAGCCCATGGAGGCCGGATTGAGGCCGAAAGCACGGTCGGACGCGGAACTAAGATGCGCGTTTACTTGCCAGTGTTTGGGGGAGAGAGTCAAGGTGGCGAAGCTAGTCCTTGTAGTGGATGATGAAGCTGCCGTGCGGGGGGCTTTGCGGGATGTTCTCGAAGAATCAGGGTATAAGGTCGTAACTGCGGCGAGCGGGAAGGAAGCCTTGGAAAAGATGGGTATGCTCAGACCCGATGCCGTTTTGCTGGATATCCGGATGCCGGAAATGGACGGCATCAGTCTCTTGGAGATTATTCGCGAACGCTACCCAGCGGTGCCCGTCATTCTGATGACCGCGTACAGTGATACCCAGACCACGATTAACGCAATGCGGACCGGGGCTTTTGAGTACGTGTTGAAACCCTTAAATCTTGACGAGTTGCTGGCCACGCTGGAAAAGGCTACGAAGGTTGCCGAACCGGTGGTTAAGGTCGGTTCTTGCTTAGGAACGCAGCCTGAAGGCCCTCCGGGGGTACTTGTGGGGTGTAGTCCGGCTATGCAGAATGTTTATAAAACTATCGGCCGGATTGTAGATTCCGACGCCACGGTCTTAATTTTGGGTGAGAGCGGTACCGGTAAGGAACTGGTCGCCAAAGCCATCCATTATAACAGTCCCCGGCGGGCGAAACCTTTTGTGAAGATTGACTGTACGGCCATCCCCGAAAATTTGCTGGAGAGCGAGCTCTTTGGGTACGAGAAAGGAGCTTTCACAGGGGCCTATACCCGGAAACCCGGGAAGTTTGAAGTTGCAGACCAGGGAACGATCTTTTTAGACGAGATCGGTGACTTAAGTCCGGCCATCCAGGCAAAATTACTGCGGGTTTTGGAAGAAAAAGCTTTTGAACGGATTGGCGGTACGGAAACTAAGAAGGTTGATGTGCGGATCATTGCTGCTACCAACAGGAATCTGAAAGAAAGGGTGAAGGCGGGTCTTTTCCGGGAAGACCTCTACTTCCGGTTAAACGTGGTAGAGATTTGGTTGCCGCCTTTACGGGAGCGCAAATCGGATATCCCGCTGTTGGTCGATTACTTCGTAGGAATTTATAACCAAAATTTTAATAAGCGGGTAACGACGATCTCCAGATCGGTTTTAGATGTCTTTTATGTCTATGACTGGCCAGGCAACGTCCGGGAGTTAAGGAATGTTTGTGAGCGGGCGGTACTAATGGCTCCGGGACCAGTGATTACCTTAGAAAGTATTCCGGAATATGTTCTCCGGGCGGTAAGGGAGAAGCAGCAGGAGAAGAGGCCTGGGACCGTAAAGGAAGAGGAGCCGGTGGTTCCCCTCCCGGGTCAAGACATTTTGCCTTTAAAGGAAATGGTGGCCCAGTTAGAGCGGGCGGCGATCATTCAAGCCCTGAAAGAGTATAAGGGAAATAAGGCCGCGGTAGCTCGGGCGCTGCGCCTGAACCGGACCACCCTTTACGCGAAGATGAAGGAGTTAGGTATTCTGGATGAAAACGCGTAAAACAGATTTTATAAGCGTATATAGCCAAATTATTTCCAAATAAACTTAACATCGGGAGGAATCAGAAAATGGCACCCCAAAAAGTTCTCCTTCTTGTGGATAACACCACCTTTTCCGAACGAGCTGCGGAATTTACGGTGAAGCTGCTGAAGGCCAATCCGGACCTTGAAGCGACGCTGCTCTTTGCGGGCCACCACCGGGATTTTGTTCCAGAAGGACCCGGTGTCGGCTGGATTAATCAAGAAGAGTTTAGTCAGTTGGTTGAAAATCAAGCAAAAGCTGCGTTTCAAAAAGTACTGGCCGTATTTCGAGCGGCAGGGATTGGCGTTCAAACCGTTGTTGACTATTGTGACCCAGTAAAGGCGGTCATCCGGCTCGTCAAAGAAGGTGATTATAGCCTAGTAGTCCTTGGGGGAAAAGGAACCGCGGACCGGCTGAATTATGTCCTTCATAGTGACGTTTACCGTCTGACCCACTTATTGGACGTTCCGTTGGTAGTAGTGAAATAGGGAGACTTAGCCGTTGGTTTTTTCCGCGGTCGAAGGTGCGGCTTCCTTTTCTGCAGTAACCTCTTCAAAGGAAGCGCTCGATGCCCGGCGGAACTCCCGGATCGTTTTCCCGAAAGAGCGCCCTATCTCGGGGAGTTTACTGGGGCCAAAGATGAGCAGCACTACCAGCAGAATTAAAATCAGGTGTGTCGGCTCGAGTAAGCCACGGAACAAGGTAATCCCTCCTCTACGCTATTTGATGTTATTCTAACATAGAACGGCGCCGGAGAGATGGGTTAGACGCAAAGTTAACAAAAAAATTTAAAGCTGCGTCTGGTTGACAGGCTGGGGCAGAAGCACTACCGTATTACTGGGATGTTTCGCTTTCGCCGCGCAGGGATACGGCTTTGAGCATCCTTGCCGCTATTTTGGCTGAGGAGAAGCCATGAGCGTAAAAGTTTTCGGCTTGATCGTGTTAAATGCTCTTTTTTTAGTAGCCGGGCAGATCTTTTGGAAGATGGGGATTGTCGCCGGGGGGAGCGGGTGGTGGCGGCTCCTGTTGAGCCCGCTTGTCTGGCTCGGCTTTGGGTGCTTTGGTCTGGCGACGGCCATCTGGTTCTATGTCCTGGCCCGGGTGCCTCTTTCCCAGGCTCTCCCGGTGCAGAGCATTGGCTATATCTTTGGTGTCGCTGCTGGTATGCTCTTCTTCCAGGAAACGGTTTCTGCCGTTCGCTGGGTGGGGGCGGTCCTTATTCTTGCCGGTATCTGCTTGGTAGCCCGCTCCTGATTTTCCCTGCATTTCAGAAGGTTTGCGGCCGAAACCTCTCCGGGTTGCCGTTCGAGGAGGGGTTAACGCAATTCTTTCGTGATAGAGGGTGGCTAGCTCTTTTGTTATTGCGGCGGGGCGGCGGGATATGATAAGATATAGGCAGCGAAAGGCACCCTGCGGTGACCGTGAGCATCTTGAAGTTCTGAGCCAACACCAACACATAGGGAGCCCGGGCTCCAGCCGTGGCTCGCAGGCCTCCGTCGGGAGGAAGCGAAAAGCGGTTGGGAGGGCACCCACCTGTTGCGAGACGGGTTCATGGAAACTTTGGGGGTTCACGGCACGCGCGGGGTTTTTCTTTTAGCTGGGGAAACTTCTAGTGGGGGTGCTGGCCCATGGAGCGCCTCTATCTTGATCATGCGGCCACGACTCCAGTGGCCCCCGAAGTGGTGGCGGCAATGCTCCCTTACCTTACGAGCGCCTTCGGCAACCCGTCAAGCGCCCACTCCTTCGGGCGGGAGGCGCGGGAAGCGGTGGAGCGCGCCCGCCGTCAGGTGGCGGCGAGCCTGGGGGCGGAACCGGCGGAAATCGTTTTCACGAGCGGCGGGACGGAGGCGGATGTATTGGCTTTGCGCGGGGCGGCTTATGCGTGCCGCCGGCGCGGCAACCACATCATCACGACCGCTGTTGAACACCACGCGGTACTCGATACTTGCTTGGCCCTCGACACCGAGGGTTTTGACGTGACGGTGCTCCCGGTGGACGAAAGGGGAAAAGTACGGCTCGAAGACGTTGCGGCGGCGATCAGGAATACGACCATCCTGATTTCGGTAATGCACGCCAACAACGAGGTGGGGACGGTTCAGCCCATCCGCGCCATCTGTGAGGTTGCCCACCGGCACGGGGTGCTGGTTCATACGGACGCGGTTCAGAGCTTCGGGAAGATTCCCGTGAGCGTGGCGGATCTCGGCGTCGATCTCCTTTCTCTTTCCGGGCACAAGATTTACGGTCCTAAAGGGGTAGGGGCACTTTACGTGCGCGCGGGGACCCCTTTAGAGCCGCTTTTTCACGGGGGCGGGCAGGAGCGGGGTTTGCGCCCCGGAACGGAGAACGTAGCGGGCATCGTGGGGCTGGGCCGGGCGGCGGCGCTGGTTAAAGAGAAGCTTGCGGAGGAGACGCGGTGTTTGCGGGCGTTGCGGGAATATTTGAAAAAAGAACTGGTAGCACGGCTCCCGGATGTCCGGTTCAACGGCGACCAGGAGGATTGCCTTCCGGGGCTACTGCACTTTAGCATTCCCGGAGTGGACGGTCCTACGCTTCTCAAGATGCTTGACGGGGAGGGGATCGCCGTGTCGGGTGGCGCGGCCTGCACCACCGGGGAGACCAAGCCTTCCTATGTCCTGTTAGCGCTGGGTCTGGCGGAAGATTACACGCGGTGCCCGGTCCGGGTGACGCTGGGCCGGAGCACAACAGTTGCTGCGGTGGAGCGGTTTGTCGCTGTCCTGGACGGGGCGGTAAGGCGGCTGCGGGGGGAGAAGCAGGGGGGATAAAGCTTCTTGGCGCGGGTGGCGGTGGCTTTGAGCGGCGGCGTGGACAGCGCTGCGGCGGCCATCCTCCTCCAGGAGGAAGGACACGAGGTTTTTGGCGTGACGATGCGGGTAACGGAGACCTGGGTGGCGGAGGCGGCGGCGGTAGCGGCGGCGCTCGGGATTGAGCATTACGTCTTCGATCTGCGGGCAGAATTCAAGGCGGCGGTAATTGAGCCTTTTGTTGCGGCCTACCTATCGGGACGGACTCCTAACCCGTGCGTTACTTGTAACCCGCGGGTGAAGTTCGGCCTGCTGCTCCGCCGGGCAGTTGAGCTAGGTGCGGCATTTTTCGCTACGGGACACTACGCCCGTGTCTGGCGGGATGGTGGGACGGGGCGGTACCTGCTGGCCCGCGGCCTAGACCGGAAAAAGGACCAGAGCTATTTCCTCTATGCGCTCAACCAGGAACAGCTCCGGTACCTCCTTTTCCCTCTCGGCACGAAAACCAAAGAGGAGGCGCGGGCGTTTGTCCGGGCGCGTGGCCTGCGGGTCGCGGCGCGGGAGAGCCAGGAGATCTGTTTCCTTCCGGAGGACGATTACCGGGCGTTTCTGCGCCAGGTGGCCGGCGAGCCGCGCGTCGGTCCCATCGTTGATTTGCAGGGGAACGTGATCGGCCGGCACCGGGGGCTCCCTTACTATACGGTAGGGCAGCGCCGGGGTCTGGGCGTGGCGGCAGGCTACCCGCTTTACGTTCTCGCCCTCGACCCCGCACGCAATGCGCTCATCGTGGGGCCGGAGGAGTTTCTTTACCGGGATGAGTGCTTGGTTGGCGACGTGAACCTCATCCTGTTTGCGGCGCTGACGGAAAGCTTGCCGGTGACGGTAAAAGTGCGGCGCGGGGCCCGGGAAAAGCCGGCGGTGATCGAGCCTGCTGGGGAGAACCGGGTGCGGGTGAGGTTTGCGGCGCCGGAGCGGGCGATAACTCCGGGACAGGCGGCCGTTTTTTACCGGGAAGACTTAGTGGTGGGTGGCGGCACAATTTTGGCGTAGGGGCGCGTAATTGTGGCAGGGTTGAGCGGCGGTCCTGTAGAAAAGGTATATCCCAATGGCCGAAAATTGGTCTTTTAAAGAGGTTTTTTGAGGAGGCGGCGATGCTCCAAGAGGTTCGTGTTGGTTTTTTGCCTGAGCTTAAGGATTCCCGCGGGGAGGAGATCCTCTACGAGATTCGCCACGCCCTGGGCATCCGGTCGGTGAACCGGATCCGCACGGTGAAGGTCTACCGCTTCGAGGGAATCAGCGCGGAAGCGGCCCGCTTTCTGGCGGAGCGGCTTTTGTGCGAGGATGTTTTCCAGGAGTACCGGCTCAATGCCCCTCTCGTTACCGACGCGGACCGGCTCGTGGAGGTGGCTTACCGGCCGGGGGTGATGAACCCCGAAGCGGGCTCGCTCTTAAAAGCGGCGGCGGACCTGGGAATTGCAGGGCTCCGCGCTGCTGATTCGAGTATGGAATACGCCTTTTACGGGGGCCTGGGCGACGAAGAGTTAGAGCTGATTCTGCGGCGCCTGCTGGTTAACGAGACGATTCAGCATGTGGTGACGGAGAAGCCCAAAACATTGCTTTTGGGTGGGGAGCCGGGGCGGACGGAAATAATCCCCATTAGGGAGATGACGGATGAAGAGTTGCTGGGGCTCTCCCGGGACCGCCTCTTTCTCAACCTCGAGGAGATGCGGCTTATCCAGCAACACTTCCGGGAGCTCGGGCGGGACCCGACCGACGCCGAGGTGGAGGTCCTGGCGCAAACCTGGTCGGAGCACTGCGTCCATAAAACCTTTAAGGCCCGGATCATCGTTGACGGGGTGGAGAAAAAGCCTTTTCTTACCCGCCTGAGAGAGGCGACGGCGAGGGTGGCGCGGAAGGACCTGGTTCTTTCGGCTTTTGTCGATAACTCGGGCGTTATGGCCTTTTACGAGGGCTGGGCGCTCTGCGGTAAGGTGGAGACGCACAACGCGCCTTCGGCCATCGAGCCTTACGGCGGCGCCGCGACCGGCTCCGGCGGCGTTTTCCGCGACATTATGGGCACGGGTCAGGGGGCGAAGGTGATCGCTTCGACCGATATCTTCTGCTTTGCGCCGCCCGACACACCGGCGGCGGCGGTGCCGCCGGGGTGCCTGCACCCCCATTACCTGCTGCGGCGCGTGGTTGCCGGGGTGCGCGATTACGGCAACCGGATGGGCATCCCTACGAATAACGGGTCGGTTCACTTCCATCCCGACTTCCGGGCCAAACCGACGGTAATCGTTGGCGCTTACGGGCTTATTCCCGCCGCCCAGGCCCAAAAAGGCTGGCCGGTGCCGGGCGACGCGGTGGTGGTGGTCGGCGGCCGGACGGGGCGCGACGGTATTCACGGCGCGACCTTTTCGAGCGCGGCGATGACCGACCGGACGCAGAGCGTCAACGCGCAGGCGGTTCAGATCGGCCACCCGATCGAGGAAAAAAGGATGGCGGACGCGCTCCTCGTCGCGCGGGACGAGGGGTTGATCCGCGCGATTACCGACTGTGGTGCGGGGGGCTTCGCTTCGGCGGTAGGGGAGATGGGAGCGGAAACGGGAGCCCGCATCTATCTCGACCGCGCGCCTGTAAAATATTCAGGCCTGGCCCCCTGGGAAATCCTCCTTTCGGAGAGCCAGGAGCGGATGGTCGCGGCAGTGGCGCCGGAGAATTTACCGCGCTTCTTCGAGATTTGCCGCGAGCATAATGTGGAGGCTACGGTGCTTGGGGAGTTTACCGCTACCGGACGCTTCGAGGCTTACTACGGTGACGAAAAAGTTCTGGACCTGACGATGGATTTCCTCCACCACGGCCTGCCCCAGCGGCTTCTTACCTGCAGTTACCGGGATCCAGCACCGCAAGAAGACCCGGATGTTCCGCTCCCGCAGGATTGGGAAGAGACTTGCTGCCGCGTCCTTGCGCACCTCAATGTTTGCTCCAAAGAACCGATCGTTCGGGTTTACGACCATGGAGTTCAGGGGACGAACGCCCTGCCGCCCTACGGGGGCGTGCGGGGGGATGGGCCGAACGATGCGGTGGTTCTGACGCCGTTATTAGGAAAACCCTACGGGATGATTATTGCGCACGGGTTAAACCCGGTACTCAACCGGATCGACCCCTACTGGGGCGGCCTCTGGGCGGCAACGGAGGCGGTGGCCAACGCCGTAGCCGTGGGGGCCAATCCGGAAGAACTCGTCCTGATCGATAACTTTATCTGGCCGGTGCCGGAGGGAGAGTTTTTAGCGCAGCTTGACCGTGCGGTGGACGCCTGCGTTGATTTCAGCGTGGCGCTCGGCCTGCCCTTCATTTCCGGGAAAGATAGCCTCTCTAGCACCTACCGCGGGCGGGGCACGGTCATCCACATTCCGCCTGTTCTCTGCGTCTCCGTTTTCGGCCGCGTTCCGGACGTAGGCAAGACTGTTTCCGCAGACCTTAAGGAACCGGGCAGCCTCCTCGTTCTCGTCGGGGAGCGGCGTGAAGAAGAGATGGGCGGTTCGGTTTACTACGACCTGCACGGGGCGTTAGGGAAAAACATCCCCCGGATTAATCTGGCGCGCCTGCGGGAGACTTTGGGCGCCCTGCACCGGGCGATTGGTGCCGGCATGGTGCGCGCATGCCACGACATAAGTGAAGGGGGTCTTCTTGCGGCGCTGGCGGAGATGTGCTTTGGCGGGGAGTTGGGGGCGGCGATCGAAATCCCCGCGGCGCTACGGCCTGACTTCTTCCTGTTCAACGAGACGGCGGGCTGCTTCGTGGTTGAGTTGGAGCCGGAGGCCGACCCGGCGCTTCTGTTTGCCGGTCTTCCCTGCCGGGTGCTCGGACGGACGCTCGCGGCACCGGAGTTGCGGGTGCTCCAGAGCGGCCGGCCGCTCTTTGCGGTACCCCTCGAGCGGCTCCGGGCCGCCTACTGCCGTCCGATGAAGGAGGTGTTTGGGGCGTGAGGCCTCCCGTAATGGTGCTGCGGACCGACGGGACAAACTGTGACGTGGAGACCGCTTACGCTTTCGAGGCCGCGGGCGGGGCACCGCGCCTCGTCCACGTCAACCAGCTTCGGGCGGGCAGGGAAAAGCTCACCGACTACCGGGTCCTCGTCATTCCCGGTGGTTTTTCTTACGGCGACGACGTCCACTCGGGGAAGATTCTTGCGGTCGAGCTCACCTCCTTCCTCCGGGAGGAGATCGAGAGCTTTGTTGCGGCGGGCGGCCTGGTTTTGGGTATCTGCAACGGTTTTCAGGTGCTGGTACGGACCGGATTGCTTCCCTTCGGAGAGGTGGGGCCTATCCGGGCAACCCTCATGGTGAACGATAGCGCCCGGTTTGAATGCCGGTGGGTGCGGCTGCGGGTGGAGGAGAGCCCGTGCGTCTTCACCCGGGGGGCGGCAGGCCGGGTGGTCACGTTTCAGGCGGCGCATGGGGAGGGGAAATTCTTCACCGACCCGGCAACGCTTAACAAGATCGAGCGGCAGGGACTTGTCGTTTTCCGGTACGTTGACGCGGCGGGCCGGCCGACCCAGCAGTACCCGGACAACCCGAACGGGTCTTTGGGTGCGATTGCCGGAATTACGGACCCGACGGGCCGGATAATGGGCCTGATGCCCCACCCCGAGCGTAATATCCTGCCGCACCACCACCCGAACTGGCGGCGGTTGAGAAGCAGTTATCCTGACGGGCGGTTTGTCTTCGAAAACGCGGTCGCGGCGGCGCGAAAGTCTTGAGTAAAAAGCAAACCGTCAGGGGAGTGAGTCTCTTGCGCGTAGCAGTGCTTGGTGGGGGAGGCTGGGGAACGGCCCTCAGCTGCCTTCTCGCCCGGAAAGGGCATGCGGTTTCCCTCTGGGCGCGGCGCCCGGAGCATGTGGCCGCCCTCGTGCGGGAGCGGGAGAACCGGCGGTACCTCCCGGGTGTTTTCCTCCCGGAGGGGGTTAACCCGACGAACTCCTTGAAGGATGCGCTGGCGGGGGCGGCCGTAGTTGTCTTCGCCGTTCCTTCCCACGCCTTCCGGGAGGTCCTGCGGACGGCCCTGCCCTTAATTCCAGCATCAGCCTGTGTGGTTAACGTGGCCAAAGGGCTCGAAGAGGAGACGTTGCTCCGGCTTTCCGAAGTTTACGGCGCCGAAGCGGGGGAGGAAGCGCTGGCCCGTTACGCCGTGCTTTCCGGACCTAGCCACGCAGAAGAAGTGGGGCGCGACCAGCCGACGGCGGTTGTCGCTGCGGCGCCGCGTTACCAAACGGCGGAGTTTGTCCAGGAGCTTTTTATGGGACCTTTCTTTCGGGTCTACACCAACGACGATCTTGTAGGTGTGGAACTCGGCGGCGCGCTTAAGAACATCATCGCGCTTGGTACCGGCATCTGCGAGGGCATCGGCTTCGGCGATAACGCCAAAGCGGCGCTCATCACGCGGGGTCTGGCCGAGATCACCCGGTTAGGTGTCCGCCTTGGCGCTAATCCCCTCACCTTTGCGGGGCTGACTGGACTTGGCGATCTGGTCGTCACCTGCACGAGTATGCACAGCCGCAACCGCCGGGCCGGCATCGAAATCGGCCGCGGCAAAACGCTTGACGCGGCGCTAGCGGCGGTGGGCATGGTGGTTGAAGGGGTCCGCACGACCCGGGCCGCCCACACGTTGGCCCGGGAACTGAACGTCGCGATGCCGGTAACTGCCGAAACCTACCGCGTCCTTTTCGAGGGGCTCTCGCCGCTCGAGGCCGCCCGCAACCTGATGGGCCGCGCGCGCACGCGCGAAATCGAAGAGGTCTGCCGGATCAAGGCTACCTGGACGGTCCGGCCGGACGCCCCTGGGGGCGGGGTTGAAAAATAAAAACGCGCGCGGTGGGCTTCACTCGGTGCGGGTGTTGGCGCCGCCGGTGAGCATTTCGATAAACGCCTCGATGCGCGTCCGCAGTTGTCCGGCGTCGTGTTCGCTGTAATCGGTTTCTACTTTTAATACGGGGAGGTTGCGGTCGCGCAGGCCTTTCTCCACCTGGTAGTGTTCTACCGCGTAAGGGTCACAGAAAGAGAGAATGTAGCTTATGACGCCTTTTGCCCGGTACTCGTTGGCGAGAAGGCCGATTTTTTGGATGCGTTTGAGATTGGGCGTGAAGCAGGCGCAGTCAAACTCGAGGTGGCGGGCGGCTATGCTTGCCAAGAGTTCGTCCGTCGTTTCCCCGCTCTCATCAGTTAGTTCCTCGTAGTAGCGCAACCCGGTGCAGAGTTCTTCAGCCACGATTACGGCACCGCTCGTTTCGGCGATGTAAGGGACCTTCCAGTTGGGTATCGCCATCGGGGTGCCGGTAATCACAAGCCGTGGTGTTCCCGGCGGTACGACCCCTTCGCCCCGGCGGACCCTTTCCTCGAGTTCGTCGCAGAGGGCGTTGACCTGGGCGGTAAAACGGTCCACGTCATCGTAGAAGGCTATCTGGTAGATGAGGAGGGCGTCCCGGCCGCTGATCGGCGGCGGGTCGGCCTTACGTAGTGCGGCAAGGCGCTTGAGTGCCCGTCTCTTGGCGTTTACTTTTACGATCGCCGCGCGCAGTGTCTCCGGCGTGATTTTCTTTCCCGTAAGCTCTTCAAGGCGGGCTGCCAGCGCCCTAATTTCCCCTAACCAGAGTTCCCAGTCGCGCGGCCCTTTCTTCTGCGGCACCTCCACCACGTAAACCGGTGCAAAATCCGCCAGGACCTCAAACGCCTTCTTCTTGCCGTCACAGGTCGTCTCGCCTACGAGAAGGTCGCAGGACTCAAAGTAGGGGCAGATGCGCGAAAGTTTGAAGCCCATAAAGGACTTGATCAGCGGGCAAATGTTGCGGGGAAGGACGGTTTCCGCCCGCGCGGTGCCGACTTCAATGCCGGCGCAGAGCCCCACAAAAACGCCACCGGCGGCTAAAATCAATTCTTCGGGAACGTAGAGGCAGAAGGTTCCGACCACCTTCCCTCCTGCCTGACGGAATTCCTGGAGTTCCTTAATGCGCAGCCCGTGGATTTCGTTGATGACGAAATCAAAATATTCCATCCCCCGCGGGCGGTTCTCCTGCTTGAGATAGACCTCGTAGTAGGTAGGAGGCAGCGCCTTAAGAAGCCTATCGTGGGCGTCTAGGTCGAGCCCCAAACCCGCCCAGAGCTCGTCGTAGCGGTGCATCATCCCCCTCCTTTTTTTTCTGCCATTATAAATTACAATACTCTATTCGTCCAATTACTTTTTGTTATCAAAGCGCCAAGGTTGGTTCTATCTGGGGGCATTTTCCCTTCGCTTATCGCATATGGTTAGTTAAGTTTGGCCGCAGCGTAACTGGTGGCTTCCGGTTCTTCCCAGGGGCGGCTACAAGTTGGGTGGCGCGGCAGAAGATGAGAAAATTTTTGGGCTTACCGGAATAAATCTTTATACCGGGAATATAAATGGTCATAGCGTTGACTGGAAAAAAATGAGAGTTGAGAATCAGGGAGGGAGTTGGTCATGGAAAAGCTTTTCCGGGATATCAACGAACGAACGGGCGGCGACATCTACATCGGTGTTGTGGGCGGGGTGCGGACGGGCAAATCGACCTTTATCAAGCGCTTCATGGAGCTTCTAGTCATTCCGAACATCAAGAATATCTACGACCGCGAGCGGGCGAGGGATGAGCTCCCGCAAAGCGGCACCGGCCGGACGGTGATGACCACCGAGCCCAAGTTTGTCCCCAACGAGGCGGTGGAGATCGCCTTGAACGGGATGAAATTCCGGGTCCGGCTGGTGGACTGTGTGGGTTACCGGGTGGAAGGGGCGCTCGGCTATGAGGAGGATGAACTCCCGCGGTTAGTGACGACGCCGTGGTTTGACGAGCCCATTCCCTTCGACGAAGCGGCGGAGGTCGGCACGCGGAAGGTGATCCAGGACCATTCGACAATCGGGATCGTGATGACCACCGACGGCACCATCACGGATATTCCGCGGGAAGGTTACGTGGAGGCCGAAGAGAGGGTGATTCAGGAGCTCAAGGACTTAAACAAGCCTTTTGTCGTTATTTTGAACAGCACCCAGCCCCACGCACTGGAAACCTCCCAACTTGCGGCCGAGCTGACGCGGAAATACGATGTGCCGGTCCTCCCGGTGGACGTTGAAGGGATGACCCAGAGCGATATTTTTAATATCCTGGAAGAGGTTTTATACGAGTTCCCCGTCAGCGAAGTGAATATCACGCTGCCGCCGTGGGTGGACGAACTCGGTGCGGAACACTGGTTGCGCCAGAAGTTCGAAAGCGCCGTCCGGGAGGCCATCAAAGATGTCCGCCGCGTCCGGGACATCAAGGAGGTTTCCGCAAAACTGAAGGGGCACGACTTTATCGGCGCAGTCGTTGAGCGGGAAACCGATCTCGGCACGGGTGTGGCCTACATTACCCTGACGGCTGCGGAGGGGCTCTTCCACCAGGTTCTTTCCGAGATCAGCGGTTTTACGGTGGCCAGCGACCAGGATATCCTCCGCCTGATGCGGGAGCTGAGCGTTGCCAAGCGGGAGTACGATAAGTTCGCCGACGCCATTCGCGAGGTAAAGGAGACCGGTTACGGGGTAGTGACGCCGCGGCTGGACGAGATGAACCTCGAGGAACCGGAACTTATCCGCCAGGGGAACCGGTTCGGCGTGCGGCTTAAGGCGAGCGCGCCGTCGCTCCACATCATCCGGGCCGACATTACCACCGAAATTACGCCGATCATTGGGACGGAAAAGCAGTGTGAGGAACTGGTGCGTTACATCCTCAACGAGTTCGAGGAAAACCCGAAAAAGATTTGGGAGTCCGAAATCTTCGGCAAGTCGCTTCACGACCTGGTGCGCGAAGGCATCCAGAACAAACTCCACCGGATGCCCGAAAATGCTCAGGCCAAATTACAGGAGACGCTGCAGCGTATTGTGAATGACGGCTCCGGCGGCCTCATCTGCATCATTATCTGAGAATAAGAAGCCCCTCCGTAAAGGAGGAGCTTCTTATTTAAAAGAGCCCGTAATGGCCTGCGCTCCGGCTATCCTGCATCCGTCAGGAGCTCCGGACAGCCTTTCGGCTATCCGGAACCCGCATGTAGAACCCAGGATAACCTTTGCCCGACTGATGCAGGTACCTTCCGAGCTACCGGCAGCCTCTCGGCTGCCGGTAACCCATTTATTACCGGCACGTGCATCAATCTTGGCTCGACCCGCAGACCTCCTTTTAAACCCGGCAGCGATCCTTAGGACCGCTGCCGAGCCGTACAGGAAGCCTGCAGATCTGCTCGCCGGCTGATACCGAGCCTTGCGACCCGGTATCAACCTTTGATCGACTGCTACCGCGCCGACTCTTTCGACACGGTAGCAATCTTAGCTCGGCCATTACGGACCCTGTTGCTCTTAGTGTGGCCCGAAATTTTTAAAATATGAGTCGTCACGCGCAAAATTTTGTTCGATAATATAATGCAGGACTAGGGAAATCAGGGTGGTGTTTGGGATGGCCGGCGAAAAATTAAGAGCAGCCCGTTTCTCGGTGGCCACAAGCCTCACTATCCTCGTCTTCAAGCTCGGGGCCGGTGTGGCTACGGGTTCGGTCGGTGTTCTTTCCGAGGCGGCGCACTCCGGAATGGACCTGCTGGCGGCGCTGGTGACTTACTTTTCCTTAAAAGCCGCCCAAGCGCCGCCTGACGAGCGCCACCGGTTCGGACACGGCAAGTTTGAAAACCTGGCGGCCGTCATCGAGGCCAGTTTTATCCTTTTAGTAGCCGCCCTGATTCTCGTGGAGAGCTTGCGGCGCCTTTTTTCCCCGCGCGCCATTTCTTATCTTGATGCCGGCATCGCGGTGATGGCTTTATCTGCGGTGGCCAACTTCTTTCTCTCCCGGTACCTCATCCGCCTGGCCCGGCAAACGGGCTCCGCGGCGCTTTTAGCCGACGGGCTGCACCTTTTGACCGATGTTTACTCCTCTGCCGGCGTCTTCGCCGGTCTCGTGCTGATCCGCCTGACGAAGATTACGCTCTTCGACCCGCTCATTGGGATTGTGGTTACCGGCTTGCTTTTCCGGACGGCCTATTTCCTGCTGCGGGATTCGCTACAGAGCTTTCTTGACGTCCGGCTTCCGGAGGAAGAGGAAGCGGCAATCCGGGAGGTGCTTGAAGGCTTTAAGGGGGAGTATGTGAGTTACCATAACCTCCGGAGCCGGCGCGCGGGTGCTGAACGGCACGTCGACCTTCACCTTGTCCTCCCCTACGACGCCACGGTAGCCGAAGGAAACGCCTTAGTCCGGCGGATAACTAGGGCCATCAACGAGCGCCTTCCCAGGACCTACGTCCTTATTTCCACCGACCCCTGCAACGCCGTATGTGAGGAATGCCGCCGTTACTGTCCGCAGCCCGACAGAACAGAAGCCTCGCGCCGCGAAAATTCCCGGGGAAAGTAAAAAAGTTCATTGTTTAAGTTATTAACGAAGGCGGAACGGAGCATAATATTGTCAAACTCCTTAAAATTTTGGGGCAAAGGAGGTCAAGAGGAATGCTTACTTTAGCGGCGCCACTGGCAGAGTACTTTCTCTACGTGGACAACCGCCTTCCGGAAGAGGCCTGGCGGGTACTCCGGACGCTCAGTGACGGCGGCCGGATGAACAAAGAGGAACTCTCCCTGATGGCGCGGGTCAAACGAGCGGTGCTCGACCACGTCGTGATGCAGCTTTACGCTTTGGGGCTCGTTGACGTGACCGCCGAGGGGAAGAGCAAGATCTGCAGCCTCACCAAGTTAGGGGAGGAGTTTTGCAGCCTGCACCGCGAAAACGGACTTGAGGGTTAAAAGCCGAAGACTTGTCGGAGGGGCCGCGTTAAGCGGCCTTTTTTAGTGCGCCAATGACAGGGATTTATTAAGCAAATGGCGAATTCTTACTATCAAAACCCGGCAGAAGAGTGGCGGCGGTAGCGGCTGGCAGATGCCGTTTTCAGACGGGTAAATTCTGTTCTTTATGCGGGAGGTTTGCGGTGGGTAAGGTGAAGCCGCCTCGCCGGTGCGGTGGGGGAGAAGGTGTTGTTTGTCCTTACTGCGGGACTCTGGCGGACGGGAGCGGTGGGGTCTGCCGCGGGTGCGGGAGCGATCTTGAGCCCAACCGAACCATCTACGACCCGGTGAGCCAGGCGTGGCAGGCGGGACGGGGATGGCGACGGCTGCCGCGAGCCGGTGAGCCAATGGGAGGATTTATGCGCTGGAGCCTCCTGGTTACCGGGCTTTTTTTCTTGCTGCCGGCGCTTTTCAGTCTGGTGCTTGGTGTTACCATGTGGCTTACCCGCACGGGTTCATGCGGCCCGCTGGAGTTGGCGGTAAGCGCACTCGGGGTGGCTATCGGGAGCTCTCTATGCTGCCGGGCGCTGCGCCGTAAGTGAGGGGTGCCGGAAGGTATAGGGGGAGTTTTGCGCCGGGGGGTAAAAGAGGACGGTGACCGCTTTAACCTTCTACGACGGCGTGGGCTGCATCGGCGGGAACAAGATCCTGATAGAGGAGAACGGTGCCGCGCTGCTGCTCGATTTCGGTACCAACTTCAAGGCCGAAGGGATGTACTTCGACGAGTTCCTCGGGCCCCGGAGCAGCTTCGGTTTCGCGGATCTTCTATCGCTTGAGATTTTGCCCCCGCTGCGGGGCTTGTACCGGCCGGACTTGGAGTATCCCGGTGTCTGGGAGCGGTACGCGGACCACCCTCTCTACCGCCAGGTCGAGGTTTTAGGGGTGCTCCTCTCGCACGCGCATTTTGATCACTGCGGCCATATTTCCTACCTGCGGACGGACATTCCGGTGGTAACGAGCCTCACCAGCGCCGTGATCTGCAAGGCGCTGCAAGACACGGGGGGCGGGAACAGGTTGCAGGAGATCTGTTACGCGACACCGCGGGAGTTCGCCGGCGGGGTGCTGAAGGCTGTCTCTTACCGCAACGCCCCCTTTGTGCAGCGGCCCTACTTCGTTTTCGGGGCGCAAGCGGCGGCGCCGGCGGTGGGGGACTTCTGGACGCAGTACGACGGCTCGCGGGCACTCGCCTGCCGGCCGCTTACCTTCTGTGGTGAAGAAGGAGAGTGCGGGCCCTTCAGGGTGCGCTTCTGGCCGGTGGACCATTCGATTCCCGGCGCGGGCGCGTTTGGGGTAAAAACGGCGGCGGGCTGGGTGGTTTATACGGGCGATTTACGCCTGCACGGCTGCCAGGGAGCGCTCACGCGCCGCTTTATGGCTGAGGCTGCGGCGCTGCGGCCGGTGGCGCTCATTTGTGAGGGAACGCACCCGGCAACTACGGAACCGGTCACCGAAGAAGAGGTTTACGCCAATGCGCTCGCCATCGTGCGGCGGACAAAGGGTCTGGTGGTAGCAGATTTTGGGCCACGCAATGTGGAGCGGCTCCTCTCTTTTCTCCGGGTCGGCGCGGAAACGGGCCGGCAGCTGGTGCTCACGCTTAAGGATGTCTATCTTCTTGCGGCGCTGCACGCGGCAGGAGAGCCGGGGGTGCCCGACCCTTTCAGCGACTGCCGCCTTTGCCTTTTTGTGAAGCCGCGAGTTACCCTTCGGGGATGGGAGAAGGCGCTGGTAGAACGTTTCGCGGCGGCGGCGCCCGACCGGATGGTAGGGGCGGTGGCGGTGGCGCGCGCCCAAGAGAGTTATCTTTTGTGCTTTTCGTACTATGATTTTCACGCGCTACTCGACATCGGTCCCCGGGGCGGCACCTACATTTACTCCTCGAGCGAGGCTTTCGACGAAGAGATGCTGCTCGACCACCGGCGGGTTGAGAACTGGATTAATCATTTCGCCTTTACGCTCTACGGTTCCCTCGGCCGCGACCGGGAAAGGTCAGGGCTGCACGCCAGCGGCCACATCCACGGGCCGGGGCTTGAGGAACTGATCGCGACGGTCCGGCCGGAAATACTTATCCCGGTGCATACGGAAAGCCCGGATTTCTTCCGGCGTTTCGCGGGCCAGTGCCGGGTGGTTTTCCCGGGGCGGGGCGAGCGGGTGGTTATCGGCTGACCACATTTACGGGTGTGGGCAGCGGGGTACCGGTTCCCCGTGACTTATAGTTTAGCTACAACCTGAAGCGCTTGACGGGGAGAAGTTGGTATCTATCGCCCTGGGCGAAGATTGTTTGGCGGTGCGGGGTGTGGTATGATTTAACTAATTAAAGGGAGACAGAGAGGTGGCGGGAAGAGCAGGTGGCCGGCAGTAAATGGCGGGTGGCTCCTGAGGAGCCGCTCCTGCGGGCGCTTTTCGTCCGGGAATTGGGTTTGCATCCGGTGACGGCGCAGTGCCTCATCAACCGGGGTGTCTGGTCGCTGCGCGAGGCGGCAGCGTTCCTGGCGGGGGAGCCGGCGCAGCTTGCGTCTCCCTGGCACCTGAAAGATCTCGATAAGGCGGTAGCGCGCCTCAAACGAGCGGTAGCGGAGCGGGAGCGGGTCCTGATTTACGGTGATTACGACGCCGACGGGATGACGGCTACCGCCCTTTTATTTTTGGCGCTGCGGGAACTGGGGCTGGAGGCCGATTGTTACCTGCCGAGCCGCGAGGCGGGATACGGGCTTAAGGAGGAAATGCTGCGGCGGTTCCGGGAAGAGGGTGTGCGCCTGGTGGTTACCGCCGACTGCGGGATCAGCGCGCTCCGAGAGGCAGCGCTATGCCGGGAATTAGGCATCGACCTGGTGGTTACGGACCACCACCAGCCTGGGCCCGCGCTACCGGATGCGGTGGCGGTGGTGAACCCAAAGCGCGCCGACTGCCCCTACCCTTATAAGGAGTTAGCGGGGGTGGGGGTCGCCTACCAGGTGGCGGCGGGCCTTTTTGAGTCTTTTGGGGCGCAACGGGCGCGGGCGGCAGCGTTTCTCGATTTGGTCGCCATCGGAACCATCGCCGATGTGGTGCCTCTTACCGGGGAGAACCGGATTTTAGTGCGGGCGGGCCTCAAGGAACTAAACGAAAGGCCGCGCCCTGGGTTGCAGGTGCTCCTGCAGGCGGCAGGCGCTACCGGCAGGGTGACGGCGCGTACGGTGGCGATGGTTCTCGCGCCGCGGCTCAACGCTCCGGGAAGGGTTGGCGACCCGCGGCCGGCCTTCGAACTTTTGCTTTGCGGGGAAGAAGAGGCGCAGGAGAAGGCGGCGTGGCTCGATCGCCTCAACCAGGAGCGGCAGCGGCTCGAAGCCTTAATGACGGCGGAGGCCCAGGCGTTGGTTGACGGGCGGCCCGGCGCGGCGGATCAAGCGGTGATAGTGGTTGCGGGTGAAGGGTGGCTGCCGGGTCTTACGGGTATCGTGGCCAACCGCCTGGTGGAGCGGTACGGGCGGCCGGTTTTTGTTATTGCGCTGAACGGCGAAGAGGGACGGGGATCAGGGCGCGGGGTACCGGGGTTTAACGTCTTCGGTGCGCTCGCCTGGGCGGGGGAGCAGCTCATAGATTACGGGGGGCATGCCGGGGCAGGGGGGTTCACGATCCACCGGCAGGCGGTCGAGCCTTTCAGGCGGGCGGTGGAAGAGTACGCCCGACGGGCGGAGCCCGTGGTGCCCGAGTCTGCTGCCTGCGACGTGCTGGTCAGGTTTACGGACCTGACGCCCGAACTCGTGACGGAGCTTGCTCTTCTTGAACCGCACGGGTGCGCCAACCCGCCGGTGCGGCTGGTTGCCTGCGGGGTGAGCGTGGAGGAAGCGCGTCCGGTAGGCAGCAACGGGAACCATTTGAAACTTCGCCTCCGCCAGGATAACGTGTCTCTCGAGGGGATCGGCTACGGGCTTGCCTCTGCAGAGGAGCTGCCCGCCGTCGTCGATCTTGTCTTCCGGCCCATCTTAAGCGAAGTTACCGGGCGGCTTGAGCTTAAGGTGGAGGAGTTCTGTCGAGCCGGAGGGACGGCCCAAGATGACCGGGAGGAACCCGATAGGGCGGGAATACTGATCAGGAAAGCCTCCCGCTATATCAGCGGCCTTACCGACCTTTACCTCCCCGAGCCCCTGCCCGAAAAGGTGCTGGCGGGAGAAAGGAGCGGGGCGCTCATTGACCTGCGGGATTCTCCCGGCAGGTGGCGGGCGCTGGCGCAAATGCTGACCACGCCGGCGGCGGTGGTCGTATCGACGCCGGCGGTGGCTTCCGAAGTGACAGCCCGGCTGCGGCTCCTTTTCCCAGAGCGGGCGCGGCGGATTATGCCCTTCCACGGGGGACTGGCGGCAGAGCGCCGGACCATCGCCGCGCTGGCCGCAGCAGGGGAGGTTGATATCCTGGTGACAACGCCGGCGCTGGCCGGACGGTTTAATGCCGACCGGGATGTTTTCGTTTTCGACCTAATGTACCTCTGGCCTCACTGGGAGTGGCTACGTAGCTGTGGTGGCCGCAACCTTATTCTCCTTTACGGCCGCCAGGACCGGGAGGCAACCCGGCGCCGGCTTGGCGCCTTGGCACCGCCACGCCGGGTGCTGTTTGCTTTTTACCGGCACCTTTTGCACCAAGCGGGCCGGGGCGTGATTAGGTTTTCTTTGGCCGAGGCGGCTGCTTTTTTAAGATCGTTAGGGATACCGGGAGCCGGCCGGCGGGCGGTGGAAAACCTGCTCGTGGTGCTGTCAGAGCTTGAACTGGTGCGTTTTACCATGCGTAACGGGGGCTGCTCGGTTTGGCTCCAGAAACCCCCGCGGCGGCGGTTTCTCCCGGCGGCGCCGACCTTCCGGAACCAGCATAACCTGAAGCGGGAAGTGCTGTGCTGCCAGCAACACTTCCTGACGGCGCCGGCAGAGATACTTAAAGACTATTTCCGGTGTGGTATAATTACCCGTGGTGGGAGCAATGACTTCCTACGAAGAGCTTCTTGGCCGGGTCAAGGCCTACAACCCTAACGTTAACGAAGACCTGCTCCGGCAGGCGTACCTTTTTGCCGTCTCGCTACATGGCGATCAGAAGCGCCACTCCGGCGAGCCTTATATCGTCCACCCGGTGGCGGTGGCGGCAATCCTGGCGGAGCTGGAGCTGGATACGGAAACGATTGTGGCGGGCCTGCTCCACGACGTGATCGAGGATACCGGCATCGCGCTCGAGGCCATCACGGACCACTTTGGCCCGGAAATTGCTGCGCTGGTGGACGGCGTGACGAAGCTTTCCCGGATCGAGTTTCGTTCCAAGGAGGAACAGCAGGCCGAAAACCTCCGCAAGATGTTCCTGGCGATGGCCAAGGATATCCGGGTGATTCTGATAAAATTGGCGGACCGCCTCCATAACATGCGGACGCTTCAGTACCACACCCCGGAGAAGCAGCGGGCAATTGCCCAGGAAACGCTCGATATCTTTGCACCGCTTGCGCACCGGCTCGGCATCTACCGTTTAAAATGGGAGCTCGAGGATCTCGCCTTCCGTTACCTCCAGCCGGAGAAGTACCGGAGCCTGGCGGAAAAGGTTGCCCGCACGCGAGCGGCCCGCGAGGAGCATACCAGGCAGACGATCGAGATTTTACGCCAGCGCCTCGAGGAAGCGGGGATCCAGGCCGAGCTCCAGGGACGGCCCAAGAATCTTTACAGCATTTACCGGAAGATGGAGCGCCAGGGGAAGGAGTTTGACGAAATATTCGACACTACCGGCATCCGTGCCCTGGTTGATACCGTGCGGGACTGCTACGCCGTTCTCGGGGTGGTGCACACCATCTGGAAGCCGGTTCCTGGACGATTCAAAGATTACATCGCGGTGCCCAAAGAAAATATGTACCAGTCGCTGCATACCACCGTGGTTGGGCTTCACGGTGAGCCCCTCGAAGTCCAGATCCGGACCTGGGAGATGCACCGGACGGCGGAGTACGGTATCGCGGCGCACTGGCGTTACAAGGAGGGGCGGCCGCGCGACGAGGAAATTGAAGCCAGGCTGGCCTGGCTCCGGGAACTCCTTGAGTGGGTGCACGAAATGCGGGATGCCCGGGAGTTTATGGAGCGGCTCAAGATCGATGTTTTTGCCGACGTGGTTTTCGTCTTCACGCCCAAAGGGGACGTGATTGAGCTGCCGGCGGGGGCGGTGCCCCTTGATTTCGCTTACCGGATCCATACCGAAGTCGGGCACCGGTATAAGGGGGCAAAGGTAAACGGACGCCTGGTTCCGCTCGACTATAAGCTCAAGACGGGGGATATTGTCGAGATCGTAACTGCCAAACAACCCAACCCGAGCCGGGACTGGCTGGCGGTGGTCCGGACCTCGCAGGCGCGCAACAAGATCCGGGCCTGGTTTAAGCGGGAATGGCGGGAGGAGACGATTGAGCGCGGCCGCGAGGCGTTAGAGAAGGAGCTGCGGAAACAGGGCCTGGAACTCGACCTCCTCAAGAGCGAAAAGCTATTAGAGCAGGGCCGTCGCTTCAACCTCTACACGCTTGAAGACGTTTACGCTGCCGTGGCGCAAGGGGTTGTGGCGCCCCAGACGCTTGTTGCCAGGCTACGGGAGGAAACGGTGCCGGCTACAGCGTCCCTGCTACCGGTCAAATCGCGCCGGGCGGGAGAAGCGCACGGGGTGAAGGTGCGCGGCGTAGGCGACCTCCTGGTCCGGCTGGCGCATTGCTGCAGCCCGGTTCCCGGGGACCCGATTATTGGCTACGTGACGCGAGGGAGGGGTATTTCGGTTCACCGGACGGACTGCCGTAATGTGGCCCTCTTGCGGGAGAAAGAGAGCCACCGGCTGGTGGAGGTTTCGTGGGAGGTCGGTTTCAGTGCTCCCTTCTCCGTGCGCATGGAGGTTTCGGCGCTTGACCGGGCGGGTCTTTTGCACGACGTGATGAGTGTGCTGACGGAGATGAAGATCAGTGCGTCGTGGGTGACTGCGCGCGGCCGAAAGGACAGGATGGCGACCATCGAATTCAGTGCGGAGGTCAGGGACAAGGAGCAGCTCGAGTACCTGATTAAGAAGATCAACCGGATCAAAGATGTTTTTGAGGTACGGCGGGTCGTATAGCGGAAGGATGAAAGCGGGAAAGTGCGGGCAGTAGTACAGCGAGTGACGCGCGGCGCCGTGCATATTGAGGGACATACTTACGCGAGTATTGGCCCAGGCTTGGTTGTTCTGGTCGGCATCCGGCGGGACGACACGCCTGAGGACGCCGCTTATCTGGCCGAGAAAATCGCCCACCTGCGGGTTTTTGAAGACCGGGAAGGCAAGCTCAGCCGCTCCGTTCTGGATGTGGGGGGAACGGTTCTGGTGGTTTCCCAGTTTACGCTTTACGGCGACTGCCGGCGGGGGCGGCGGCCGAGCTTCACCGACGCAGCGCCCCCGGCGGTTGCGGAACCGCTTTACCGGCGCTTTATCGCGGCGCTGAACGCCCGGGGTGTGGTTACGGCGGAAGGGCGCTTTCAGGCCCGGATGCTGGTGGAGATCGCCAATGACGGACCGGTGACGCTGATTCTCGAATCGGAGCGCAAAAAACAGGGATGAAGAAAATCATAGTAAAGACGCTGGTAGTAGGGGAGCTTCAGGCCAACGCTTATATCGTCGCCTGCCCGGAGCAGCGGGTAGCGGCGGTGATTGATCCCGGCGCGGCGGCGGAGCAGATTCTCCAGGCGGTTCTTGGGGACGGGTTACGGCTTACCCAGATCCTGCTCACCCACGGCCATGCCGACCATATCGGCGGCGTGGCGGCTTTGCGGCGGGCGACCGGAGCAACGGTGGCGGTGCACGCGGCGGACGCGCCCCTGTTGGAAGACGCTACGCTGAACTTATCTCTTTATCTGGGCCGGGGTTTCACCGCCGGCCCGCCAGACAGGCGGCTTGCTGACGGTGAAACCATCGCCATCGGCGCTTTGGCGCTGAAGGTCCTCCATACTCCCGGGCATACACCGGGCGGGGTTTGTTATCTTGGCCCCGGGATGGTTTTTACCGGCGATACCCTCTTTGCGGGGTCCGTGGGGCGGACCGACTTCCCCGGCGGCAGCCTGAAGCAGCTCCTCCGGTCGATTAAGGAGCGGCTTTTGACCCTGCCCGACGAAACGGTTGTCTATCCGGGCCACGGCCTGGCTACCACCATCGGGGAGGAGCGGCTGCATAACCCTTTCCTATCAGCCGACTTCTGAACGCCGGCGTGGCCGCTAATTTTTCAGCCGGGCGGTGAGTCTGGCGATGTCCTCCGGGCGCCCCTGCACGGTGAGGCGCACGCCTTCCGGCAGGTATTCCTCCTTGAGTACGCGCAGGCGCTCGCGGCAACGGCTCAACTCGCCGAGCCGGTCGAAGGGGATCAGGAGGACCGCTTCTTTTTCCGGGAAGAGGAGGGCCTCGATTTCGGCTTGGAGTGTGGATAGGTTTATCCCTGTTAGGGCGGAAATGACGATGCCGTTTTCTGGAAGGATACCCGCGTAGCGGTCGACCTTGTTGTAAACTTTCAGTAACGGCCGGTCGGTCAAGTTCAGCTCTTCCAGAAGCTTTTCTACCGCGGCTACCTGTTCGTCGAGGTAGGGGCTTGTCAGGTCGATGACGTGCAAAAGCAGGTGGGCGGAGGCGAGTTCTTCAAGGGTGGCTTTGAAGGCTTCCTTGAGTTTCGGGGGCAACTCTTTGATGAAGCCTACGGTATCCGTGAGGAGGAAAAAACGGCCTGACGGGAGCCGGACACGGCGGCTCACCGGGTCCAGCGTAGCGAAGAGGCGGTCTTCCGCCAGCACCTTTTGGTCGCTAACGGCGAGGGCGTTTAAGAGCGTCGATTTACCGGCGTTAGTATAGCCCACAAGCGCAACGGTCGGCAATCCTTCCTCCTGCCGTTGCTTACGCAGGAGGGCGCGGTTTTTTCGCACCGCCTCCAGTTCCCGGCGCAAGTCGTGGATGCGCTCGCGGAGGGCCCGCCGCAGGATTTCGAGCTTCGTTTCTCCCGGGCCGCGGGTGCCGATCCCGCCGCCCAGCCGGGAAAGGGCGCCGCCGAGGCCGTAAAGGCGCGGGTAGAGGTAGGTAAGCCGGGCGAGCTCCACCTGAATCTTCCCTTCCCGGGAATGGGCGCGGCGGCGGAAGATCTCGAGGATCACCTGGGTCCGGTCCCAAACCTCTACGGCGCCGAAAAGGTCCTCCAGCGCTTTTACCTGGCGGGGCGAGAGTTCGCGGTTGAAGACTACCGCCTCGTAGCCTTCCCGGTCGACCTGCTCCTTTACTTCCCGGATCTTCCCTTCACCGAAGAAGTAGTTGAGGTCTGGTTCCCGGTGCTGCACCACGGTGGCGGCAGCTTCGATTTCGATGTTTCGCAGGAGTTCTTGCAACTCCGTTAGGTCGTAAGCGATTTCGGCTGCGCCCTCGCGTGTTGCCAGGTAGCAGATGATGCCGCGCTTCAACTGTTTCACCCCGGATTCTATTTTAACCCCCTAGCCTTCCCGGGGGAAGAGAAAAGACGAAAAGAGTCCGTCACAGGCCGCTATTCCTCTCCGGGGCGCCTTGCGTCCGCATTGTTGGAGGAGGTATTATGAAGTTTGGTAGCGAACTGACATAAGCGGCGGCCCAAGGAGGTTATTTGTGGTGTTTGAAAATCCCCGGGACGAAGCGCTAAGAGAGTTGCTGCAGCAGAGCAGGACTGTGGCGGTGGTAGGGCTCTCGCCCAAACCGGAACGGGACAGTCACCGGGTGGCGGCCTATTTACAACAGCAGGGCTACAGGATTATCCCTGTTTACCCGCGGGAAGAGACGATCTTAGGGGAAAAGGTTTACCGGCGTCTCGGTGACATCCCGTTCGCCGTGGACATTGTTAACGTCTTCCGGCGAAGCGAGGAGGTCCTTCCGGTTGTAGAGGAAGCGCTCGCGCTGCGGCCCCGGGCGGTCTGGTTGCAGCTCGGGGTGACGCATGCGGGAGCGGTGCCGCTCTGTAGACGGGCGGGCGTCTGCCTCGTTATGGATAGGTGCATCATGGTCGAACACCGGCGCCTTTGCGGTGGTCGCGGATGAACGTGGTGCTTGTCGAGCCGGAAATTCCGCCGAACACGGGGAATGTGGCGCGGACCTGTGCCGCGACCGGAGCCCGCCTCCATTTGGTACGGCCCCTTGGCTTTGCGGTTGACGATAAGCACCTCCGGCGGGCCGGCCTCGACTACTGGCATTTGGTAGAGGTTCACTACTACGATAGTTTTGAGGA
Source organism: Thermodesulfitimonas autotrophica (assembly GCF_003815015.1). Lineage (NCBI taxonomy): Bacteria > Bacillati > Bacillota > Clostridia > Thermoanaerobacterales > Thermoanaerobacteraceae > Thermodesulfitimonas > Thermodesulfitimonas autotrophica. The sequence goes on along the minus strand of NZ_RKRE01000001.1, from coordinate 654,651 downwards.
ACTTTACGAAGCGAACCGCGGCGCGCCTTTTTATTTCACGACAACGAAGGCGGCACGGTGGTATACCGCGGTCTGCTACCCGCCGGGGGCGTTCCTCGTTTTCGGGAGGGAGACGGCCGGCCTGCCGGAGCGAATCCTTCAGGCTTTCCCCGACCAGTTGGTGCGGATTCCTATGCTTCCGGAGGCGCGCTCCCTAAATCTCGCCAACGCGGTGGCCATCGTTCTGTACGAGGCGCTGCGCCAGCAGGGATTTCCCGGGCTTAAATGAAGGGAGGTACGGTGGTGCGGCTGATGGCGGCGGCGCTGCCGGTGGTCGGTGTTCACGAGGAACCGCTAACCGGGTCCCCGCTTGTCACCCAGGCGCTGTTCGGCGACTGCGTGGTGCTGCTTGCGGCGGTGCAGGGATGGTGCCGGGTGATAACTAGCGACGGCTCCTGCGGCTGGGTGAGGCGGGACGAGCTGCGTAAAGTAGAACGGGTGCGCGGCAGGCGGGTGCGGGTGAGCGCGCTGCAGGCGGCGCTTGAAACCGCTGCCGGTAAGATTACGCTTTATTTAGGCGCGGAATTGACGGTCCTGGGGGAAGAGGCGGACCGGTGGCGTGTTGCTTCTGCAGACGGCACAAGGGGGACGATCAGTAAAGAGGCGGTCCGGCCCGCCGATATCGTAAAAAAAGGAGCGGTCGGCATAGGGATTGTCACCACCGCCCGGCTTTTTCTCGGTGTGCCGTATCTCTGGGGCGGGATGACGGTACGGGGTATTGATTGCTCGGGACTCACTTACATCGCTTATCTGGGGCATGGCTACCGGCTGGCGCGCGATGCTGAAGACCAGTACCGCGCTGGCCTTTCCGTAGGGCCGGAGGAACTTGCGCCAGGCGACCTTCTCTTCTTCAGCACCACGACGCCTGGCCCCAGCCACGTAGGGATTTATGCGGGGGGCGGCACGTTTATCAATGCCCGCTCGCGCTCCGGGGTCTGCTTCAGCTCTCTTGCCGACCCCTATTTTCGGGAACGTTTTCTTGGTGCGCGCCGCTACATTTAAAGCCGCGGAGGGGAATAGGGCTTTGTCGTTTGTCCATCTCCACGTCCATACAGAGTACAGCCTGCTTGACGGAGCGGCCCGGATCAGGGATGTGGTTAAACGGGCCAAGGAACTCGGGATGCCGGCTCTGGCCATCACTGACCACGGCGCCATGTACGGGGTGGTCGAGTTTTACAAGGCCTGTCTCAAGGAGGAGATAAAGCCGATCCTCGGGTGCGAGGTCTATGTGGCGCCCAGGTCGATGGCGGACCGGACACCGAAAGTTGACGATAACCTTTACCATCTGGTCCTCCTGGCGGAAAACGAAACCGGTTACCGCAACCTTATGGAGATTGTTTCCCTTGCCTTCACCGAAGGTTTTTATTATAAGCCGCGGGTGGATAAGTACCTGCTCAGCCGCAAAAGCCGGGGGCTCATCGCCTTAAGCGGCTGCACCGCCGGCGAAGTGGCCGCCCACCTGCTCGACGGGTCGTTAGCGCTTGCCCGGCAGGCCGCCGGTACCTACCGGGAGATTTTCGGCCCCGACAACTTCTTTTTGGAGTTGCAGGACCACGGCTTACCGGAGCAGCGGCGCATCAACCCGGAGCTAATCCGGCTCTCGCGGGACCTCGGCATACCGCTGGTGGCGACGAACGATGTTCACTACGTAAACCTATCCGACGCGGAGATTCAGGACATCCTTCTCTGCATCCAGACGGGCAAAACCCTTGACGACCCGAAACGGCTCCGGTTCCAGTCCAACCAGCTCTACCTGAAGAGCGCGGCCGAGATGGCGGCCCTTTTCCCGGAGTTGCCGGACGCCTTGGCCCGGACCCTGGAAATTGCGGAACGGTGCAACGTAAAACTCACCTTTGGGGAGCACCACCTGCCCGCCTACCCGGTGCCGGAGGGGCAAACGCCGGCTACCTTCCTCCGGGAGCTCTGCTACGCCGGGTTCAAAAGGCGCTATCCCGACCCGCCGGAGGGCGCGCTTGAGCGGTTAGAGTATGAGTTGCGGGTCATTGAGCAGATGGGCTACCCCTCTTATTTCCTCATTGTGTGGGACCTTATCCGTTTTGCGCGGGAAAACGGCATTCTGGTAGGACCGGGGCGCGGCTCGGCGGCGGGCAGTCTGGTGGCCTATTGCCTTGGGATCACCAATATCGACCCGCTCCGCTACGGGCTTCTCTTCGAGCGCTTTTTGAACCCGGAACGGGTTTCGCTGCCGGATATTGATACCGACTTTTGTTACGAGCTGCGCGGCAAGGTTATCGAGTACGTCTTCCACCGTTACGGTGCCGACCGGGTGGCCCAGATCGCCACCTTCGGCACGATGGCGGCGCGCGCGGCGATCAGGGACGTAGGCCGGGCGCTGGGGCTCCCTTACGGTGATGTCGACCGGGTAGCGCGCCTGGTCCCGGGAGAACCGAAAATGACCGTGGCCAAGGCCTGCGAACTCTCTCCGGAGCTGGCAGAGTTGGCGGCGGGTGACCCGACGGTGAAACGGCTCTTAGACATTGCCTCCCGGGTAGAAGGGATGCCCCGCCACGCTTCCACACACGCTGCGGGTGTGGTGATCGCCCCCGAGCCCCTTACGAACTTTCTCCCTCTTCACCGGGTGGCGGACGGAACGGTGGCTACCCAGTTCACCATGGAGGCCGTCGAGGAGCTGGGCCTGCTCAAGATGGACATCCTCGGCTTGCGCACCCTCTCGGTCATCGGCGATACGCTCAAGCTGGTGAAGGAGCACCGGGGGGTAACGGTCGATATCGACAACCCGCCCCTCGACGACCCGGCCACCTACGAACTTCTCTGCCAGGGAGAGACGGCGGGCGTCTTCCAGTTCGAGTCGAGCGGGATGCGCAATCTGCTCCGGGAGTTAAGACCGAGTACCTTTGAGGACCTGGTAGCTTTGGTAGCCCTTTACCGCCCCGGGCCTTTAGGCAGCGGGATGGTGGAAGATTTCATCCGGCGCAAGCACGGGCAGACGCCGGTGAGCTACCTGCATCCCGCGCTCGAGCCGATCCTGAAGGAGACCTACGGGGTGATCCTTTACCAGGAGCAGGTGATGAAGATCGCCAGCATCCTTGCTGGCTTCAGCCTGGGGGAGGCGGATCTCCTGCGCCGGGCGATGGGGAAGAAGAAGCCGGAGATAATTGCCGGTCTGCGGTCCCGCTTTATTGAAGGGGCGGTAAAGAACGGGATCGACGCGCAACTGGCGGGCGAGATCTTCGATCTTATGGAATATTTCGCCGGCTACGGCTTTAATAAGAGCCACTCAGCCGCCTACGCGCTGGTGGCCTACCAGACGGCCTACCTCAAGGCCAACTACACGGTGGAGTATATGGCGGCGCTGCTTACCTCGGTCCGGGACCGCGCGGAGAAGGTGGCGGCTTACGTTGAGGAGTGCCGCCGGCTCGGCCTCAAGGTTCTGCCCCCCGACGTCAACGAGAGCGGCCGGAACTTTACCGTTGTTTCCGGCGGCATCCGTTTCGGGCTGGCTGCGATAAAGAACGTCGGGGATACGGCGGTGGAAGCCATCATTGCCGCCCGGGAAGAAGGCGGTCCCTTCCGGGACTTCGGGGATTTCTGCGCCCGGATGAACCCCCGCGTGATCAACCGCCGGGTGCTTGAGTCTTTAGCGCGGGCCGGGGCCTTTACGTCGCTCGGCCACGGGCGCCGCCAAGTGCTGGCCGTGTTGGATGAGGGCCTTGAACTGGCCCAGCGTTCGGCAAAGGAAAAGGAGTCAGGCCAGCTGACCCTTTTCGGGGAGCTATCGGGTGCGGGCTACGTGCTCAGGATCGACCCTGCGCTCCCCGAATTTCCGCAGCAGGAGCTCCTCGCGATGGAAAAGGAGCTCTTAGGGCTATACATCACCGGACACCCCTTGGCGGAGTACCGGGAGGTCCTGCGGGCGCTTACCACCGTCCAGGCGGCGGACCTGGCCGAGTTGGAGGCAAACGGGCCGCTCAAGGCCGGCGGGCTTATTGTGGCGGTGCGCCGCTACCGGACTAAAAAAGGGGAACCGATGGCGGTGGTGCAGCTCGAGGACCTGACCGGCGTTATCGAAGTGGTGGTTTTCCCGCAGGTCTTCCAGGAGTGCCGCCAGTTGCTCAAGCCTGAAGCGGTAATTATCGTGAGCGGCAGGAAAGCGAAGGGGACGGAAAGAATAAGGGTGGTGGCGGACGAGGTGACGCCGCTTAAGGGCGACGGGGCGGAGCTTTATCTTTACCTTCCGGAGGCCACCCCACATCTTATCGGGCGACTGAAAGAGGTTCTCGGTTCCTACCGCGGTAGCTGCCCGGTTTACCTCTACTATCCGGGCGAGAGTGCGGTGCGCAAGGCGCCGGAAAACTACTGGGTCAACGTGGCCTCGCCGGTGATAGAGGCGTTGAAGAAACTCCTCGGGGAGAAGAATATCAGGATTGCGTGGTCCCGGTCGTGAGCCTCCATCACCCGCAAGAAACTTGTCCTTGCGGCTACGCGTATGCTATCATACTTGCGAGAAGTTAGGGGGTAGTGGCGCATGTCCGAGCAAGACTGGGTTCTGGCTGAGTATATCGTCATCAAGGCGCTGGAAAACGGGGTCACCATTATGGGGCTCACCCGGGGTAAGGATACTAAATTTCACCACACCGAAAAATTGGACCGGGGTGAGGTTATGATTGCGCAGTTTACCGAGCACACTTCAGCGATTAAGGTGCGGGGGAAAGCCGAGATTCTGACCAAACACGGTCGGCTGCGGACTGACGAATAAAAGAATTTTTCCGTAGCGGCCGGGAATAATACCCAAACGGGATAAATTTACGCGCCGGTTTTCCGGAAAGCAGCCTGTCCCCTATGGAAATCGTAGCGAGGAGGGCGCCCTGTGTGGACGGTGGTCTATATCGCACCGACGCGGAAAGAAGCAGAAAAAGTCAGGGATTTTTTAGTTAAAGAAGGCTTGTTAGTTAAGCTGAATCTTGTAGGTGCCGGCAGCGAGAACAGCCAGACTTACGAGGTCTTAGTCCCCGAGGCCGAGGTGGAGGAGGCGCTCGAACTCTTGGGGTCCTTCTGATGTCTGAAGGGAGAGGATTGGTTGGTCTTAGAGCTTTTCAAGAAGCCGAAGTACGTTACGATTCGCCAGGAAGGGAAGAGGGAGATTCCGGAGGGTTTATGGGTAAAATGCCCCCGGTGCGAGGAGATCGTTTACAACAAGGACCTCTTGAAAAACCTCAAGGTATGCCCGAAATGCGGCTTTCATTTTCGCCTAACCGCGGCGGAAAGGTTGGACTTCACCCTTGACGAAGGCAGCTTTGTCGAGTACGATGCCGATCTGGTAGCGGATAACCCCCTAGATTTTCCGGGTTATCCGGAAAAACTGGCCGAAGCGCGGCAGGTTACCGGACTCGCGGAGGCGATCATTACCGGCGAGGGGACCATTGCCGGGCACCGGACGATCATCGGGGTGATGGATCCCCGCTTCATCATGGCGAGTATGGGGGCCGCGGTGGGCGAAAAGATCGTGCGCGCGGTGGGACGGGCTTGCGAGCGGCGCTTGCCGCTCATCATTTTTGTGGCTTCCGGTGGGGCGCGGATGCAGGAAGGCGTGGTGGCGCTGCTGCAGATGGCCAAGACCGCTGCGGCGATCAAGCGCCTTGACGATGCGGGCCTCCTCTACATCCCGGTTTTGACCGATCCCACAACCGGCGGGGTTAGCGCGAGTTTCGGAATGTTAGGAGACATCATTCTCGCCGAGCCCGGCGCGCTCATCGGCTTTACCGGGCCGCGCGTGATCGAGCAAACGATCAAGCAGAAGTTGCCCGAAGGCTTTCAGAGGGCGGAGTTTTTGCAGGAACACGGGATGATCGACCTGGTGGTGCCGCGGCCTAAAATGCGGGAAACCCTGGCGCGCATCCTTAAGCTCCACGAGTGGAGGCGGCGCTATGCCGACGGTGCTTGATTTTGAAAAACCCTTCGTCGAGCTGGAAGATAAGATTGCGGAGCTGACCGCCTTCAGCGAGGAGAAGGGCCTTGATCTCTCGGAGGAGATCGAAAACCTAAAGAAGCGCGCGGAGGCGATCAAACGTTCCATCTTTGCCAATCTCACCCCCTGGCAGAAAGTGCAGTTGGCGCGCCATCCCGACCGTCCCAACGCGGCGGATTACGTGAAGATGCTGCTCACGGAGTTCATAGAGCTGCACGGGGACCGCTGTTTCGGCGATGATCCGGCGGTGCTCGGGGGGATCGGCTGGCTGGGGGAGATTCCGGTCACGGTGGTCGGCCACCTCAAGGGGCGTGACACCAAGGAAAACGTGCGCCGGAACTTCGGCATGGCGCATCCCGAAGGCTTCCGTAAGGCGCTCCGGTTGATGCTCCAGGCAGAGAAGTTCGGGCGGCCGGTGCTCAGTTTCATTGATACTCCTGGCGCCCACTGCGGCATTGGTGCGGAAGAGCGGGGCCAGAGCCGCGCGATCGCCGAAAATTTACTGCGTATGAGCGCGCTCCGCATACCCATAATAGTAGTAGTAATCGGCGAAGGGGGAAGCGGCGGCGCGCTGGCCCTGGCGGTGGGGGACGTTGTCTTAATGCAGGAACACGCCATTTTTTCGGTAATTTCCCCCGAGGGGTGTGCGAGCATCCTTTGGAAGGACGCTGGGCGGGCGCGGGAGGCGGCGGCGGCGCTTAAGCTTACGGCGCAGGATCTCCTCTCCTTAGGGGTCATTGACGAGGTTATTCCCGAGCCCTTGGGCGGGGCGCACCGGGATCCTGCCGGTGCGGGAGCGGCAATCCGGGAAGCGGTGGTGCGCCACCTTCAGGCGCTGCTGCGGCTCACACCTGAGGAACTCGTCGCCCGCCGCTACGCGAAGTTGAAAAACGTAGGCCGCGTCGGCGCGCCGGATGGCGCAGGCGAGTAGCCCCTCTTTTCCCTGTAGCTGCGGGGGTGGTTTTTTGCGCCGGATCGCCGTTTTAACCAGCGGCGGCGACGCGCCGGGAATGAACGCCGCCATCCGGGCGGTGGTGCGAAAAGCGATATTTCACGGGTGCGAAGTTTTCGGGGTCAGGCGCGGCTTTGCCGGCCTGATCGAGGGAGACGGCGAGCTCTTTACCTTGGGGTCGGTAGCCGATATCATCCAGACGGGCGGCACGATCCTCTTGACGGCACGCTCGGAGGAGTTTCTTTCCCCCGAGGGGCGAGCGGAGGCTTTTGCTTCCGTCCGGCGGGCCGGAATCGAGGGCCTCGTGGTCATTGGCGGGGATGGTTCTTTCAAAGGGGCGCTCACCTTTCACGCGGAGACCGGGGTGCCGGTGGTCTGCATCCCGGCCACGATCGATAACGACATCCCCGGAACGGACTACGCGATTGGCTTTGATACGGCGGTCAACAACGTGGTTGACGCCGTCAACAAAATCCGGGATACGGCGACCTCCCACGAGCGCACCTTTGTGGTAGAGGTTATGGGGCGCCATTCCGGATTTATTGCCCTGTACGCCGGTTTAGCCGGCGGTGCCGAATCGATCCTGATTCCGGAGGCCCCCTTCGATATCGAAGCCGTTTGCCGCAAGCTCCTGCGCGGGGTGCGGCGGGGCAAGCTGCACAGCATCATCGTAGTGGCCGAAGGAGCCGGTTCCGCCGCCGAGGTGGCCCGCGAGGTCAAAGCGCGCACCGGTTTTGATACCAAGCTCACTATTTTAGGCCATATCCAGCGCGGCGGCACGCCGACCGCCTTTGACCGGCTGTTGGCCAGCGTTATGGGGGCGCGTGCCGTAGAGTTGCTCCTGGCGGGGGAGAGGTGCGTGGCCGTTGGGGTAAGCGGCGGGCAACTCCGGCACTACAACCTGGCGGAAGTCCTGGCGGAGCGCAAGGAAATCGACCGGGAGCTCTATCAACTGGCCGAGATTTTGGCGATATAAGAGATAGGGGGGAGGTTCTTGCGCCACACGAAGATAGTCTGCACCATCGGTCCGGCGAGCGAAGATCCCGCCGTGATCGAAGCGATGCTCCGGAGCGGGATGAATGTGGCCAGGATCAACATGTCCCACGGCACGCAGGAGGAGCACCGGCGGCGGCTGCGGGTTCTCCGGGCGGTGGCGGCGAAACTCGGCCAGAACTTAGGCATCCTTTTGGATATCCGGGGCCCGCGCATCAGGATTGGGGATTTTGAAACGGGGCCGTTTCGTCTCGAGACGGGCGAGGAAGTTGAGCTGATTCCAAAGGATTTCAAAGGCACCCGGCGGCGGATCCCGGTCAACTACGAGGGGCTCGTTCGCGACGTGAAACCGGGCAACATCATCTTAGTGGCCGATGGTCTGGTGAGCCTCCGGGTTTTAAACACGACCGCAGAAGGCGTTCTCTGCCGTGTGGAAACAGGTGGTGAGGTAAGCGCCCGGAAGGGCGTTAACCTGCCGGGGGTCAAGGTGAACCTGCCTTCCCTCACGGAAAAGGATGTCGCCGACATCAGGTTTGGGATTGCCGAAGAAGTGGACTTTATCGCGCTTTCTTTCGTCAGGCGGGCTGAGGATGTGCTTGCAGCCCGGCGGCTGCTTGAGGAAGCCGGTGCCGATATTTCCCTTATTGCCAAGATCGAGAACTGGGAGGGCCTCGAAAATCTTGGGGCGATCCTGAAGGTGGCCGACGGGGTGATGGTCGCGCGCGGCGACCTCGGGCTCGAGATTCCCACGGAGGAGGTCCCTTTAGCGCAAAAACGAATCATCGAGGAGGCCAATGCCGCCGGCAAACCGGTGATTACGGCCACGCAGATGCTCGAATCGATGATTCACAACTCACGCCCGACCAGGGCCGAGGCCAGTGACGTCGCCAACGCTATCTTCGACGGCACGGACGCGGTGATGCTTTCCGGGGAAACTGCCATCGGGCGCTACCCGGTCGAAGCGGTGGCCGTTATGGCCCGGATCGCGGCCCGGACGGAGGAGGCCCTGCCTTACGGTGAGTTTCTGCGGCGGCAGCAGGCCGCGGCGAAACATTCCGTAACGGACGCCATCAGTTTTGCTACCTGCACGGCGGCCGAGGATCTAGGAGCGGCGGCGATCATCACCGCCACGCAGACCGGCTACACAGCGCGGATGGTGGCCAAGTACCGGCCCCGGCCGCCGGTCGTTGCGGTTACCCCCCACGAGAAAGTGGTGCGCCGGCTGGCCCTGGTATGGGGCGTCTTCCCGCTTTTAGTCGCGCCGACTGAGAGCACCGACCAAATGATTAAGGCGGCAGTGGAAGCGGCCGTAGCCGCGGGTTACGTCCGGGCCGGCGACTTACTTGTGATTACCGCCGGTGTTCCGGTAGGTGTGCACGGCACGACGAACCTGCTGAAAGTCCACACGGTGGGTAACGTAGTGGCGCGTGGCGTCGGAGTCGGGACGCGGGCCGTAAGCGGGCCGGCGCGGGTAGTCCACACGGCGCGGGAGGCGCTGGAGCGAGTGCAGTCCGGCGACATCCTGGTTGCGCCGGCCACCGATAAGGAGTACATCCCGGCGTTGGAACGGGCGGCGGGGGTGGTTACCGAGACGGGCGGGATGACCTCGCACGCTGCGATTGTAGGGCTTGAATTCGGTATTCCGGTGGTCGTAGGCGTCGAGGGCGCGACTGCCATCATTAAAGATGGTGCGCTTATCACCCTTGACCCGCAGCGGGGTGTCATTTATAGCGGGGTGGCGCGGGTTCTATAGGATGAAAAGGGTACCGGCGTGGTCAAGGTGGTTGGTTGCCCTCTTGGTCCTGCTGGCGCTTTGCCTCACCGCAAGCGGGTGCCGGGAGAAAGGTGAGAGCGCCTCAGTTAGAGCGGGGCTTCCTGCGCAGGACCTGCCGGCAGCGACAGTAACGGCGCGAGTAGTGCGGGTGATTGACGGTGACACGGTAGTGGTGCGCTTTGAGACGAGCCCGGCGGTGAGCCCCTCCGGGAACGGTTATTCCCTCCGCGTCCCCGGCGGCTGGGTACGGGTGGGAAGGGAGGAAAAGGTCCGGCTTATCGGGGTGAACGCGCCGGAAACCGGGTCCGGGCAGAGGGAGGCGGAGATGTACGGGTGGGAAGCAAAGGCCTACACCCGGAAGCGGACGCTAGGCCGGGTTGTGCGTCTGGAGTTCGACGTCGAAACCCGCGACCGTTACGGGCGGTTGCTGGCGTACCTTTACCTCGACGGGAATCTTTTTAACCGGGAGTTGGTGAAGGAAGGTTACGCTCAGGTCTATACCGTTCCGCCCAACCTTAAATATACGGCGGCGTTTCTATCGGCCCAGCGGGAAGCACTGGAGGCGGGGCGGGGCCTGTGGCAGAGGCGCCATTTCGTCACCGGTCCGGTAATAGGCAACTCCCGGACCTACACCTACCACCTTCCGGGTTGTTCCGGGCTCCCTACTCTGGCTAACCGGGTCTATTTCCGCAACGAAAGAGAAGCGCTAATGTCCGGATACCACCCTTGCCGGAAATGTTGCCTGCAGCGACGGCTTGAGGGCGGGAAGTGAACGTGAAGGAATTCATCCTGGATTATCTCGCCTATTTCGGTATTGGCGGCCTGCTTTTGAGCAGCCTGGTGGAGGCCCTGGGCGTTCCTTTTTTTCCCGGTGGGATAATGGTCATCTTGGCCGGGTTCCTGGTGGCCCGGGGCTACATGACCTTCCCTGCCGCCCTTCTGGCCACCTGCACCGGCTTCATCACCGGTTCAGCCCTGGCTTATCTTTTAGGCGTTAAGCTTGGGGGACAGGTTTTTGAACTCGGGGGCCGCCTGCTCAAGGTTACGCCCGCACGGTTGGCAAAAGCGCGGGCCTATCTCGGTTATTCGGCGCCAGGCTTCGTGGTCTTCGGTCGTTTCATCCCGGGAATCAGCAACCTGACGCCCTACCTTGCCGGGGTAGGGCAGCTGAATCCGGCGCTCTTCCTCGCCCTGACCGGTCTTTTTGCGGTATGCTGGGCCACGCTCTACCTCGCCCTCGGCGTTTTTTTTGAAAAAAGCTGGGCCGAAGTTACCGGGCGCCTGCAGCCCTTTCTTCTTCTCGGGGGGCTACTGGGCCTGGGGCTTTACCTGTACCTCATCGGGCGGCGGAAAAAAGTTGGCGGATGCTAAATTTTCTTGCAGGCTTATCCTGTTTTTGGTTTAAAACTAACTATATAACGCAGGGATTTCATTCCTTTAAAACCGAGTTGCCGGGTGTATTCCTTAAATGGAGCCCGGTAAAAGCGGTCCGGAAATAAGGGGTTTTTAAAGTCGATGGATGAGGAAACCCTCCGGGATTTGCTTACGCGGGCCCAGCGCGGGGAAAGCGAAGCGCGAAACGCTTTGCTTGCGGCATACCGCAAATTTATCGCTGACAGTGTCAACGCCTATCTCCGGCACGCCTCTTTGAAGCGGCGGAACGACGAGCTAAGCGTGGGCATGATTGCCTTTGACGAGGCAGTTACCAGATTCCAGCCGGAGCGGGGGGTGCCCTTTCTGGCTTTTGCCCGGCTGGTGATTAAGAGCCGGCTGGCCAACTATCTCCGCCAGGAAGCGCGGCACCGCGAGGCGGCCTCTGCCCTCGAGGTGTCGGATGCGCGGGTCGAGATGCAGGTGGCGGCGGCCCGGGATGAGGCGCTGTGGGAAGCGGTGGCTCAGGACCGGGCGGAGGAGATCAGGGACTACGAAAAGCTCCTGGCGGCTTTCGGCATCACCATAGAAGAGTTGGTGGCCCTCTCCCCAAAGCACGCCGACTGCCGCGCGTCCCTTATCCGGGCGGCGACCTTGCTGGCTCAGGAAGAAGAATTTTTCCGCCGGTTCGCTACGGGGAAGCGCCTGCCTTTGCGCGAGATGGCGCGGCGGACCGGGCTGAGCCCCAAGGTGATTTGCAAGCACCGGAAGTACCTTCTGGCCCTCGCCATCATCTTCCGCGAGCCGGAGCGCTTCATCTATTTGCATTCTTACTTGAAAGGACTCGCTAAGGGCAGGATGGCACATGCGGGGAATGCTGGTTAAAGACAAAGGTGAAGAGGGGATCGTCCTCACTCCCGACGGCGCTTTCGTCCAGGGAAAGGTTGAGGAGGCCGCTTCTCTCGGGGACGAGGTAGAGGTCGAACCGCCCCTATCGCGACGGTCGTTCTGGTGGTTGGCCGCGGCGGCCGTGGCGGTGGTCTGCCTCGGACTGGCACTTTACCGGCTCGCCGTGCCGGCGCCGTGGGCCTATGTGGCCGTGGATACGGTTCCGAGCGTAGGACTGGCGCTTGATTCGCGGCTGGTAGTTACCAGGCAGGAGGCGCTTAACGTCTGCGGCGAGGAACTGTTAGCCGGCGAAAAACTGGCCGGGAAAACATTTGCGAACGCCCTTTCCTTCCTCCTGGTGCGCCTGCGGGCTGAGGGTTACCTTCAGGAGGCCGCCGGTGATCTGGTTCTTGTTACCGTGGCGTCCCGCAAGGAAGACGAGCGGCTGGCGGCGGAAAGGGTCGCCCGCCTGGTGGCAGCTTCACTGCCAGCCGGCAGGGGCACGGCGGTGGTGGTGGCCAGGGTGGACCTGGCGACGCAGCGCCAGGCTGCGAAGGCGGGGCTCTCGCCGGGACGCTACCTGCTCCAACAGGAACTCCAACAGTCTGGGGTCAAGCTGCAAGGGCGAAAGGTCGGGGAAATGCCGCTGCGTGCGCTCGAGGAGGCCTACGGAGTGCGGGTGGCGGCGCTTATGGCGGGTAAGGCTGCGGTTGTAGTTTTGGGTGGTGACCGGAACGGAAAGAAACCGGGCGGCGAACTGCCGGGACTGCTTGCAGCGCCGGTACCTCCGGCGAAAGCAGAATGATGCGTCTGGTTGAGGCGGCACGGCCGAAATAAAATTTTGGGGGTCCGCTTCAAGTTTGGTCTCAAGGGGGCTTTAAGGGTAAAGTCCCCCTTGGCGTTTTAGAGGGGCCGCCTGTTTTTGCTGGAGGGCTGTTGTCCTCGCCGGGAGGGTAAGGTATGATTACTTTGACGGGCAGCCGCTCCGGGCAGAAATTTGCGTAGATGCGTGGTGGTTATGAAGGAGCTTGATTTGAACCAGCAGGTGATTCTCGAGGGGCGTTATCTCTGGCGCGACGCGGCGGGCCGCGTGATCGAGACCCCGGAAGAGATGTTCTGGCGGGTGGCCCGCGCGGTGGCCGCAGCGGAGGCCCGCTTCGGGGCGGATTCCAAGACAGTTGCGGCCTGGGCAGAGCGCTTTTTTGCGCTGATGGCGGCGCTCGACTTTCTGCCTAACAGCCCGACGTTAATTAACGCCGGACGGCAGGGGGGACAGCTTGCTGCCTGCTTTGTCCTGCCGGTCGAGGACAGCATCGAGGCGATCTTCGAGACCCTCAAACAGACGGCGCTCATCCACAAGAGCGGCGGGGGCACCGGTTTTGACTTTTCCCGGCTCCGGCCCAAAGGGGATCCGGTCCAATCGACCGGCGGGGTGGCTTCCGGGCCGGTGAGCTTTATGCGCATCTTTAACGCGGCCACCGAGGAGGTAAAGCAGGGCGGGGTGCGTCGGGGGGCCAACATGGGCATCCTGCGGGTCGACCACCCCGACATTTTCGGGTTCGTTGCCTGCAAAGAAAAAGAAGGGGAAATGCGGAATTTCAACATCTCGGTGGCGGTGACCGAGGAATTCTTTGGGGCTTACGCTGCGGACAAAGATTTCCCGCTCCGCTTCGGAGGGCGGGTTTACCGCTCGGTCCCGGCCCGGGAACTCTTCGACTATATCGTCGCGCACGCCCACGCTACCGGAGAGCCCGGACTCCTCTTTCTCGATGCGGTCAACCGGGCCAACCCAACGCCGGCCTTGGGCCGGATCGAGGCGACTAATCCGTGCGGGGAGCAACCGCTTTTACCCTATGAGTCCTGCAACCTTGGTTCCGTTAACCTGGCGCAGATGGTTAAGGAGCGAAGCGTTGACTGGGAAAAGCTCCGCACCGTGGTGCGCGATGCGGTCCGCTTTCTCGACGACGTGGTAGAAGTGAATAGCTTCCCGGTCCCGGCAATAGCGGCAGCGACGCGTAGAACGCGCAAGGTGGGCCTCGGGGTGATGGGCTGGGCCGACCTGCTCTTTCTGTTGCGTATCCCTTACGATTCCGAAGCGGCGTTGCAGCTTGCCGCTGAGTTGATGGGTTTCATCCGGGCGGAGGCGCGGGCGGCTTCCCGGCAACTGGCCTCCGAGCGGGGAACCTTTCCGGCCTGGGATAAATCCGTCTACTATCCGGATCTGCCCCTACGCAACGCCACCCTGACGACGATCGCGCCTACGGGGTCGATCAGCGGGATCGCGGGGGTCAGCTCCGGTATTGAGCCGGTTTTTGCGCTCAGTTACACCCGGACCGTTTTTGACCGAAAGAAACTGTTAGTGGTCAACAAACCTTTTCTCGCCTACCTTGCGGCGAACTTTCCGGAGGCGCAGCGGGAGGCGATCCTGAACGCGGTTTACCGCAACGGGACCCTGGAAGGGGTTACAGAACTCCCGCCGGAGGATAGGGCCATTTTCAAAACCGCTTTGGAGATAGCGCCGGAGTGGCACCTGCGGATGCAAGCGGCCTTCCAGCAAGCTACCGACAACGCGGTGAGCAAAACGATTAATCTGCCGGAGACGGCTACGCAGGCGGACGTGGCGGCGATCTTCCGCGCGGCCCACGCCCTGGGGCTCAAGGGCCTGACGGTTTACCGGACCGGTTCCCGGAAGGACCAGCCGCTCGCGCTACCGGCAAACTGCCGCCCCTGCCGGATTGAGTAGTTCGGGGGCGGGGAAGATAGAGCCCTGGAAGGAGAAAAGGGAAGCGGGCCGTTGATTTTTGGGGTTAAAGGGATATAATTTAGTCCGGTTAGTTATGATTTTACCGGAGGCAGCCGATGCGCTTGCGGTTCTGGGCGGCGATTTTAGCGGGTAAAGGCGCTTACCATTTGAGCCGGATCACCGGCGGGCGAGGCTCGTCGCTACCGGGCCTTGTGGCGCTGCGCCTTTTCCCGGAAATGCTGGGCGCGTTTGCCCGCCAAGCGCGTTGCGGTGCCGTGATGGTGACCGGGACCAACGGTAAGACGACGACCAACAACATGCTGGCGCGGGTGCTCGAGGCAGAAGGAGCGCGGGTGGTGGCCAATAGGGAAGGCGCCAACCTCGTAACGGGGGTCACAACCGCTTTCATCCGGGCCAGCGGGCTCGGCGGGCGGGTGGGCTACGACTGGGCGGTTTTAGAGGTGGACGAAGCCGCCTTCCCGCGGGTGGCCGAAGTTGTTCGGCCGCGAATCGTGGTGGTCACCAACTTTTTCCGCGACCAGCTTGACCGTTACGGCGAACTCGACAAGACCGTTTCCTTCATCAGGAGCACGGTGGCGAAGTTGCCCGCCACGAAATTAGTCCTTAACGCCGACGACCCCTTGGTCGCCATGCTCGCCGATACGGGGCGCGAGGCGCTCTTTTTCGGGCTGGGGGCTCCCACGCGGGGAGAGGAGGCGCAGGGAACCACCAGGGAGGCGCGGTTCTGCCCTTACTGCGGGCAGGAGTTTACCTATGACTACTACCATTACAGCCAGCTCGGCGCCTACCGCTGTTCCGGTTGCGGTTTTGCCCGGCCGCGTGCCCAGGTGGAGGCGCTCAGCGTCCAGACGCTGAACGGCGTGACGCGTTCGGTGGTCCGGGTGAGGGACGAGGTGCTCACCCTCACCCTGCCGACGCCCGGCTTTTATAACGTTTATAACGCCCTTGCCGTTTTTGGGGCGGGGCTATGGCTTGGGATCGCGCCGGGAAAAGTAGCGGCAAGCCTCCACCGGTACGTGCCCGCAACCGGGCGACTCCAGGAGTTCGTTTACAAAGGCCGGCCGGTCTATCTTAACCTGGTAAAAAATCCTGCCGGTTTCAACGAGAGCCTCAACCTCCTCACAGCCAGTCGCGAGCCGAAGGATGTTTTTATTGCGCTGAACGACAACGATGCGGACGGGCGGGACATCTCCTGGATTTGGGACGTGGATTTCGAGCGGCTCGAAAACTGCAAAGAAATCCTCCGTTTTGTCTGCGCGGGGAGACGGGCAGCGGAGATGGCGCTGCGCCTCAAGTACGCGGGCATCCCGGTCCAGAAGATCGAGACCTGCAGCCACTTTGCCGCTGGTGTGCGGCGGGCGTTAGAGGGTTACGGGAGCATTGTTTACCTGTTGGCGACCTACACGGCTCTCTGGCCGGTCGAGAAGATCCTGCGGCGTCTTGCTACGGAGGTTAACGGTGCTGACAGTGTGTCACCTGTACCCCGATCTTCTTAATCTCTACGGGGACCGGGGGAACATCATCGCCTTTACGCGGCGGGCCCGGTGGCGTAATATTCCGGTGCGGGTGCTGGGGGTGCGACTCGGGGAACCGGTTGATTTCCGGGAGGTTGATTTTCTTTTTTTAGGTGGCGGTTCGGACCGCGAGCAGAGCCTTATCGCCGCCGACCTCCAACGGCGCGCTGCGGCTCTTAGGGCCGCGATCGAGGCGGGACTGGTGGTGCTTGCCATTTGTGGCGGCTACCAGCTGCTCGGGCGGTTCTACCGGACGCTCGACGGGACGGAAATACCGGGCCTCGGCATCCTCGATTTTTACACCCAGGCGGGGCGAAAGCGCTTGATCGGCAATATCGCGATCGAGGTCGAACTCGAAGGGAAAAAGATCCGGGCCTGCGGTTTCGAAAACCATTCGGGGCAGACCTACCTCGGGGCGGTAAAACCGCTCGGCCGGGTGCTCCGGGGTTACGGCAATAACGGGCGTGACGGTTGGGAGGGCGCCCGCTACAAAAACGTGTTCTGCTCTTACCTCCATGGCCCCCTCCTCCCCAAAAATCCGGCTCTTTGCGACCACCTCCTGCGCCTATCGCTCAGGCGGCGCGGCCTTGACGGGTACCTCGCGCCGCTCGACGATTCTTTCGAGAAGCGGGCTAACGAGGTGATGCTGCACCGCCTGGGTGTTAAGGGATAGGGGTCTAAAGATCAGCCTCTCCGCGTAAGAATACAACCATAAAGAAAATTTTTTCACAAGCCCCTTGCGGCGGCGTGGGCTATTTGGTTATAATGTGTGTAGAATATTGTATACAAAATGCGCCGCTGCGAGCGGAGAGGAGGAAGGTAGAATGTATCTGGTGACCTGGATTGAGGGCGAGGAGGTCGAGTACCGGTTGCTACCTTCCGAGGAGGAACTTCCGGAAGAGTTAGAGGAAGAGAAAAACTCAATCGTGGTGGAGATTGAAAACGCTCCCATGAACTGATTAACAGGCCGCGCGACGCGGCTTTTTTATTGCCTATCTTGCCGCTCCGCGCGGAGAAACGTGGCGAGGTGCCGGACCGCGATTTTTCCGGTGAGGTTGTGGCGCTCCAGGCCGTAGCGGAGGAAGAGGAGGCAACCGGGGTTGTCGGTGACCACCGTGGCGGCGCCCGTCCGGGCAAGCGCGGCAACCTCGGCGTCAAGCAGGGCCAGGGCCACGTCGGGGTGGCGCAGCAGGTAGGTGCCGGCACTGCCGCAGCAGCCGAGGTGCGGTGCGGGTAGTATTTCCACGCCGGGCAGGCGGGAGAGGACTGCCGGCAGCGCGCTGGCGTGCGCCGTGTTTCGCAAGAGGCAGGACTCGTGGTAGGCCACCTTTCCCGGCGCGGCCGGCAGAAGAGGCGGGGCGGTCTCCCGCAGGAATTCGGCTAGCTCGCGGACCCGAACGGCAAAGGATCGGGCTGCGTCCTGCGCCGGGGACGCTGCGGGGAAAAGTTCCGGGTACTCCCGGAGGTGGACGGCACAGGCAGCCGCCGTAACGACGACGAAATCATAGGGCTCTGCCGCCGCGAAGGCGTCCAGATTTTGCCGGGCGAGCTTGGCGGCGGTTTTTTTGTCTCCCAGGTGATAGGCGAGGGCACCGCAGCAGGTCTGGGCCGGGGGGATGACGACCGTGCAGCCGGCCTGGCGGAGCAGCGCGATGGCGGCGTCGTTGGTTGCGCGGAGCGCGCTCTCCATAAGGCAGCCGGTGAAGAAAGCCACCCGCCATTTCTCCTCCGTGCGGGCGGGCAGAAGAGATGTGCGCCGCGGGGCCCGCGGGGGAGCAAAGGGGGTTAAAAGGGCGGCGAGGAGGGCGAGGGTTTCAGAAAGCTGGCCGGGAAAAAGTTTAAGGAGCTGCAAGAACGTCCGGTCCAGGAGATGGAGCAGCCGCAGGGCGAGTCTCAGACGCCCCGGTGCGGGGATGATGGTGCGGGCGGCAAAACGGAGTAGGCCCGCTATGAGGCGCCCGGTAGGCGAAGGACAGGACAAAGTGGCGCGCGCTTGGACCGCGCGGGCGGGGCTGGCGCCCGCGGGACAGGCGGCCTCGCAGGCCCGGCAGCCGAGGCAGCGGTCGAGGCAGGCGCTGGCGACCGGGGAAAGCGGCCTGCTACTGAGGAGGACCAGGCGGCCCCGGGGGGAATCCGGTTCGCGCGGGGCGAGGCGGTAGGTCGGGCAGACGGCGAGGCAAAAGCCGCAGCGGCTGCAGCGGTAGGGGTCGGGCTTCTGCACGAAAGGGTTCGGGACCTCTGTCATTTTACACCTTCCGCCGGCCAGATCTTACCGGGATTGAGGAGACCGCGCGGGTCGAAAACTGCTTTAATCCCCCGCATTATGCGCACGCATTCCTTCCCTACGGCGGCTTCGAAATAGGGCGCCTTGAGGATGCCGACGCCGTGTTCGCCCGAGAGGGTCCCGCCGCAGGCGAGTGCTTCCCGGAAGATTGCGCTTATGGCGGCTTCAACCCGGGCGGGGTCAGTTTCCTGCGGGTCGAAGAGGATGTTGGGGTGGAGGTTGCCGTCGGCGGCGTGCCCGAAAACGGCGATTGCCAGCCCGGTTTCTGCGCCGATCCGCACAACGCTGCGGATGAAAGCCGGCACCCGGCTTACGGGGACCACCACATCCTCGCCGATTTTCGCCGGGTAGCGGCGCACCAGGGCCCCCGAAACGTTGCGCCGCAACTGGTAAAACTCTTCGCGTTGCTTTCCTGCCGCCGTCCAGGTTGAAGATGCGCCGGCTTGCCGGCAGAGCGTTGCCGCCTCTTCTACCTGACGGGAAACGGTTTCCGCCGGCCCGTCGATTTCGATCCAGAGCACGGCCGCCGGCGGTTCGGTCCAGAGCGCGGGCGCCGCGCAACTAAGTGCCGTCCGGTCGATAAGCTCAAGGGCCGCTGGAACGATGCCTGCACCCGTAACCGTGATCACGCCTTGAGCGGCAGCCTCAAGTTCGCTGAACGCGGCCACCAAGCCCGCCGTTGCTTCGGGGAGGGGAAGGAGCCGGAGGATGGCGCCGGTAATGATGGCGAGCGTTCCTTCGGACCCGCAGAGAAGGCCGGTGAGGTCGTACCCGGTAGCATTTTTAAGCGTCCGGCCGCCGGTCTGAATCACGGTGCCGTCGGCGAGGACCGCCTCCAGCCCCAGGACGTAGTCCCGGGTGACACCATACTTGAAGCCGTGGGGCCCGCCGGCGTTGGTGGCGATATTACCGCCGATAGTGGCGACAGAGGCGCTCGAAGGGTCGGGCGGGTAGAAGAGGCCAGCCGCTGCCGCGGCGGTGTGCACTGTGGCGGTGGTAACACCGGCGCCGGCGACGGCGACGCGGTCTTCCGGGTGAACGGCGAGCGCACGGAGGCGGGTAAGCGCCAGGACGATCCCTTGCGCGGCGACCGCGCCGCCGGCCAGTCCCGTTCCCGCGCCGCGCGGTGTGACGGGTACGCCGGTTTTGGCGGCTATCTTCATTACGGCGGCCACTTCAGCGGTGGAGCCGGGGAGGAGTACCGCCTGCGGTGTGCCTGCCGCCACGGAAGCGTCACGGGCGTAACAGGCTACCAGAGCCGGGTCGGTGAGGACCCAGTCCGTGCCGAGGAGCCGGGTTGCCTCCGTTAGAAAGCTTTTGTAAGACACGTCAGTGCCACCCGCCGGAGCATCTTGGGGAAAAAGTTCGGTGCCCCCAGGCGACTTTCCTGCCGTATCTTGATGTTCGCCGCGGTCCTTTTTGCCGGCGCCGGGCTTCTTGTGGTTCAGGCGGCACTATGATTTTGCGTCTAAATTCTTTGGCTGGCGGCAGGGTTCGGTGCGGCGCTGCCGAATTAAAGCGAGTATGAAAGAGGAAATCTTTGCGTTACTGCGGGCGGCGGACTGGGACGGGTTGGTGGCGCGGGCGCGGGAGGACAGGCGCTTGCTTACTGCGCTTATCGGCGTGCTTTACCACCCCGACGAGTTTTTGGCGTGGCGGGCGGTTGAGGGGTTTGGACGCGTGGTTGCGGTGCTGCTTCCGGAGGATGAAGAGTTCTGCCGGGACCGGATGCGGCGGCTGTTCTGGGCTTTAAACGACGAATCGGGAACGAGCGGGCGCTTTGTGGCGCCTGCTGTCGGCGAGGCGGTGGCGCGGGCGCCCGACTTCTTGGGGGAGAATGCCCTCATTCTCCTTAACGCGCTGGATGAGCCTTACCTACAGGCGGGGGTCGCCTGGGCTTTCGGGCGTATCGGGGGTGTGCGGCTGGAGCTGGTCCAGGAAGCGGTGCCGGAGATAGGCAGGTTGCTCGGGAGTCCCGACCCGCAGGTGCGGGGATGCGCTGCCTGGGCGCTCGGCGAGATGGGTGCGGCCGAGGCCGCTGCCGCCCTGAATAAGCTTACCGGCGACGCCGCGCGGGTTAGAATATACCTGGACGGTAACCTGACCGAAAAAACGGTTGGGGAGTTGGCGGCGGGAGCGGTGGCGAAGCTGAAAGCGAAGACAGCTTGACGGTCGCCGTTCAGCGTTCAAGGTTGAGCGTCCCGTGGCAGACGTTCGGGGTTAAGGTTTGTAGCTTGCGGCGGGTGATCCGGAAGGTCCGGGGTGCGACGGTGGCGGTCCGGTTTGGGGTAGGGTTTTAAGGAATGCGGGAATTTTTGCTTGCGGTTTACGAACGACTTTTCGCGCATTTCGGCCCGCGTCACTGGTGGCCGGCGGAGACCCCCTTTGAGGTGATCGTGGGGGCCATCCTTACGCAAAACGTTGCCTGGAAGGGGGCGGCTCAGGCCATCGCCAACCTGAAGGAAAAAGGCTGGCTTGCGCCGCGGGCTCTCCTTGAGGCTCCGGAAGAAGAGCTGGCGGCCCTTGTTCGCCCAGCCCGCTACCACCGCCAGAAGGCGCAAAGGCTCAAAGATTTTTGCCGGGTCGTAGTCGAAGAGTGCGGCGGCGACCTGGAGGTGCTGTTAAAACAGGACGTGGCGCCGTTGCGGCAGCGGCTTCTATCCATCCGCGGCATCGGGCCGGAAACCGCCGATTCCATTATCCTTTACGCGGCGGAAAAGCCGGTCTTTGTCATTGATGCTTACACCCACCGCATCTTCCACCGGTTAGGGATTTTTCCTGCCCGGGCGCGGTACGCGGAAATGCAGGCCTTTTTCATGCGCCACCTCCCGCTGGATGTCAAGCTTTTCAACGAGTACCACGCCCAGCTTGATGCCTTAGGACATCATCTGTGTCTCAAAAGGGCGCCCCGCTGCGGGGAGTGTCCAGTTTTATCTTTCTGTAAAAACGCGGCGACAAACCCGAGGGAACCCTACTGTGGGAGGATGTAAATTTTAAGCCGGGAGGTGAGAAAATGCCCTTCCTCGGAGCCCATATGTCGATCGCCGGTGGCGTGGCGCAGGCGCTTTTGCGCGGGCAGAGTATCGGCTGCGAGGCGGTCCAAATCTTCACGAAGAACGCGCGCCAGTGGCGGGTGAAGCCTTTCGCGCCGGAAGAAGTGGCCCGTTTCCGGCGGGTATGGGAGGAAACCGGCATCCGCGCGGTTTTTGCCCACACCTCTTACCTCATCAACCTCGGCGCCGCCGATGCCGAACTCTGGCGCAAGTCGGTGGCGAGCTTTATAGAGGAGATGGAGCGGTGTGCCGCGCTGGGGTTGCCTTATCTCGTCACCCATCCGGGGGCCAACCCGGACGAGGCGGCGGGGCTTGCGCGTATAGGGGCAGCGCTCGACGAGATCCTGCGGCAGACCCAAGGTTCCGGGGTGATGATTCTCCTCGAAACGACTGCCGGGCAAGGGGCGAGCATCGGCCACCGCTTCGAGCACCTCGCGTGGCTTATCCGGGAAAGCAAATACCCGGAGCGGCTCGGCGTTTGCTACGATACCTGCCACACCTTTGCCGCCGGCTACGATATCCGGACGCCGGAAGCTTACGCGGAAACCTTCGCGCGCTTCGACCGGGTAATTGGCCTCGAGCGCCTGAAAGCGGTTCACCTCAACGACTCTCGCGGGGTACTGGGCAGCCACCTCGACCGCCACGAACATATCGGCGCAGGGAAACTTGGCCTTGATGCCTTCCGGCTGCTCCTTAACGACCCGCGCTTCCGGGACCTCCCGATGGTGCTCGAGACGCCGAAGGGACCGGATCTGCGGGAGGATATCGAAAACCTGCGCGTGTTACGCAGCCTGCTCAAAGGTTAGGCGTTGCTCTTCTTAAAGCGCCATGCCTAATTTCTCAGAGAGGCGCTGCCGGTAAAGCGCGAGTAGCTGCTGGTAACGTTCGGGGTCAAGGGGGCCGCTTCCCGAAGGCGTTTCAAAGTAACGCCGCGGTACCCGGAGATTTTCCAGGCTGAAGCCCAAACGCCTCTTAACCTCCCACTTCAACCGGAATATCTCGCGCCCGACCCGCTTTAAGTCCTCAGGGGTTACGGCAACACCCACCGCGCCCAACGCCGTGGCGGTTGCCTCCGGTGTGTAGATTCCCCGGGCGAAAAGGCAGATGACCAGGGAATTAAGCACGTTGCGCCACTCTTCCTCTTCGATAAGGTACTCAACGAGCGCGGCGTCTTCGAAAGCCGCGCCGTGCTTCTGGTCGAAGGAGTATCCGGCGTTGCAGAGGTGCGAGTGGCGCGCTCCCACGCTGTGCCCGAGGAGAAAAGCGTAACCGGTGTGGTAACCGGCCATCTCGTGGCCGCCAAGGGTCAGGGCGAAATCCGTGCCGCCGTAGCGGGCGGTGGCTTGGGCCAACCCCCGGCCGAGTTCCCGGTAAAACTCGTTGGGCGGTGCGGCAAGGTATTCAGCCGCCCGGATGTAGCCCGTTTCGTCGCCGAACTGCAGGGGCAACAGGGTTTCGCTCTCGGTAATCAGCCCCTGGGTTAGCGCTTCCGTCGCCCAGGCGAGGACCACCCCGGTAGAAATTACGTCGAGGCCCGTTGCTTCTACCGTATCGAGCAGCGCGTAGACCTTGTCTACCGTATCGAGGCCGAGCAACGGCCCGAGAGCGTAAATCGGTTCGTAGTCGTAAGCAAGGGTGGTGGAGATGTAACCGTAGCCCTCGGGGTGGGGCCGCCGGTAAATCCCTACGTGGATACACCCCACGGGGCAGCCGGTGCAGGAGAGAATGCGCGTGAGCGATTGCGCGCCAAAGGTTTCGCCGCTGACGGCTTCGGCAGCGGTAAACCGGCTGGCCTGAAGGTTCAGCGTTGGCAGGCTGCCGCTGCGGTTGAGCCGCAGGATATTTTCGGCGGTGCCAATCTGGTGGTATTTAGCCATCCGGGGGGTTTTAACCGCCTCGGTGTAAATCTTCTCGTAGGCGGCATTATAAGCCTTCGGGTCCTGGATCGGGTAACTCTTGGTGCCGTCCACAACGATCGCCTTGAGGTTCTTGCTCCCGAAAACGGCACCCAGCCCCAACCGGCCGAAGTGGCGGAAAGTATCGACGTTTACCCCGGCGAAAGCTACGCCGTTCTCTCCCGCTGGGCCTATCCGCCAGGTGCTCCGGTGTCCCCGCCCGGGCTCCCACTCCCGGAGCAGGCGGCCTGTTTCTTCGGTATCCAGACCCCAGAGCCCCCGGGCGTCCCGGAAAAAGACCCCCTCGCGGTCGATTCGCAGGTAGGTAGGCTTTGGCGCGCGACCCTTGATTACTACCGCGTCGTAGCCGGCGAAGCGCAGCGAGAGGGCCGCCCGCATACCTGCGTAGCTCTCCCCCCACTCTCCGGTCAGCGGGGAGCGAAATACTGCTGCTACCTTGGTCGCCAGAGGAAAGATGCCGGAGAGCGGCCCGATCGCAAAAATGATTGGTTGCGTCGGGCTTAAAGGATCTTCATCCCAGGCCGCATTTTCTAACATCAGTTTAGTGGCAATGCCGACCCCGCCCAAGTAGGGTTTAAGGTCCGGCCGCTCCCTTACAGAAAAGGTATTGTGCTCTAAGTCAATATTGAGAACGCGCAAGAAATCGCCTTCAAACATTTTTCTGCTCCTCCATCGCCAGGACTTCCTGGGGGCAAAAACGAGCGCAACTGCCGCACTGGATACAGATGATCGGGTAGCTTTCATCGTCAAGGCGGATTACCCGCGCAATGCAGGCATCAACACAGGCGGCGCACCGGGAGCACTTCGCTTTTTTGAAAATCACGCCGCCACCCGGCCGGGGGGTAAGCGCCCCGGTGGGGCAGGCTTGGGCGCACGCCGGCTCAGTGCAGCCGCGGCAGATTTCGATCCCCCATTTGCTCTGCAGGCCGCCCCGCGTTCGCACTAAGATAGCCGTCTTAACGATGGAGTGACTCCGGAAGACGTGGCGGGCGCAGGCAAGCATGCAGGAGTAGCAGCCGATGCAGCGGTCAACGTCTTTGACGCGCAAAGTCTTCATGAGATTCCTCCGTCATATTTCTCCGCTTATTATGGTTCATTTTCGGGATATTTCGCCCCGGAGCAAAATTTTCCTGCGGCCCGCCCCCAAAAAAAATGCCGCTCACAGCGGCAGATAGCGAAACGCGTACAAAACCGAATCTTACGTTGGTACGTTGAAGATTTCATCCCGGAGCGGCAGCGCGTTTTTGTCTGCCAGCCCGAACCTGAGCCACTGAAGGGCGAGCCGCGCTAATTCTTCGTCGTTGGTCTTGATGCGTTCCACCAGGCCGGGGGAAATATCGAAAATTTGCAAAAAGCGGCTCTCGAAGACGAAGCGGCGGAACGCGTCCAGATCGTAGGCGGCAAGGTAGATCATCCTGGTGATCTTTGGGTTCGTAATCTTATCGCGCGGGAATTCTAACCGTGCCAGGGCGTCGTTGAAGAGGCGGTCAATCTCCCGCTGGAAGAGCACCCCCTGGTCGGCCAGCCAGTCTTCGAGGAAGCACTCTTTCGCTTCGTTGAAGCCGAGGCACACGGCCGGGTCCGCGATGATTTCGTAGTAATCTTCGTCGTTGTTGTAGCTGAGCGGGTAAAGCCGGCACGACCAGGGCCGGTCGCTATAAATGGAGCAGCCTTCCGGCGTGACGAAGGGGCAGCTTTTTTCCGCGTCGTCCCTCATCTTGAGGAGCACCACCGGCAACCCCGTGTTGGGCGCGACGAACTGGAGCGTGTGCTTTTCTAAAAACTCGGTCGAAGTCATGTTGAGCCGGCGCTTCATCCGGAAAACGTCGGCCGGGGTAAGAAAGATGTTGACGTTCCGGCAGCAAGAATTAAAGCATTTCAAACCGGGACGGCAGGTGAAACGAAACTTGTCACTCGGCGTGATAATTGTTCTTGGTTGTTCGTTCGTCAGGACCATAAAGCATCCTCGCTTTCTATGCGGTTCTTGGCTGGCCACGGCTTTGGCCGCGCCGTCCTTGCGAATTAGTTTTCAGAAAATTATTCAGAAAACTACTTAATTATAAGCTGATTTTTCGGTTGAAAGCAAGAAATAAATATAATCTTTGCTTGGGGGTTAACGGCTGTCCCGGCCGCCGCGTTTTGTGCTATGATAGTCAAGGGGGGTATTAGTGGACCGGTTTCCCTTACGCTTGCAGGCCAGAGGGATGGCCCTGGCGGGCGTCTTGTTGGGCATTTTTTTGCTCGTGGCGGGCTTGGTGCGGGGGGAAGCGCTCACGCTGCTGCAAAAGGCGGCGCGTATCTGCTTGGAGTGCATCGGCCTTGGGTAGTGCGTTGCGCAGCAGCAAGTTAGGTCGCCGGCGCCGCTCCCTGCAGTTGGCCGCGCTTATCTTGGCCAACGGCTACTGGCCGGGGTTGTTCGCGGCCACTATTTATCGGGGACCGGTGAAGGTTCTGTGCGTCCCTTTCCTTAACTGCTACTCCTGCCCGGCGGCCCTTTGTTCCTGTCCGGTCGGCGCTTTTCAGGGCTTCCTCGCGGCCACCCGCGCGGTTAGCCTCTACGTTGGCGGATTCTTGCTTCTAACCGGCTTTGCGGCCGGGCGCCTTTTCTGCGGCTGGCTCTGCCCCTTCGGTCTCCTCCAGGAGTTGCTTGCCGGGAGGCGGGCACGCCGGCGCCTCCCGGGCGTCTGCGGACTCTTAAAGTACGCAGTGTTACTCTTGACCGTGCTGTTACCGGTTTTGTGGGTGAGCGAAGCGGGGTTGGGAGCACCCTACTTCTGCAAGTACCTCTGCCCGGCGGGCACGCTCGAGGCCGGGCTGGTGCTGGTGCTGGCGCGACCGGAGCTGCGGGCGCTTGCCGGCTGGCTCTTCGCTTGGAAGGTGGCGGTGCTCGCCATCTTTTTGGGGTTGATGCCTTTCATCTACCGCGTTTTCTGCCGCACTGCCTGTCCTCTCGGTGCCTTCTACGGACTTTGCAACGGCGTAAGCTTATGGCGGCTCGAGCGGGATGTTTCGCGGTGCACCGGTTGCGGCCTTTGCCGCGAAGTCTGCCCGGTTAGCGTTCCGGTCGATAAAAACCCGAACCACCCCGACTGCTTCCGGTGCTTAGAGTGCACCCGGGCCTGCCCCGTGGGAGCGCTCAGGTTTACCTGGAACGGGGCGGCAGGGGAGGAGTCAGGGGAAAAACCCGGTGCTGGTGCGGGTAGCGGCACTATTCTCTATGGAGCTGGGGGGGCGGGTGAGATGAAGCTAAAGAGAACGGCGGCGGTGCTGTTAGCGGTGGCGGTAATAATAGGACTTTGCGGTTGCCGCTTTACCGGCAGGCCGCCGGAGACGCGCGGTGAGCGGGCGCCGGCCTTTACGGCACCGCTTTCGGGGGAAGGGAAGGAGGTCCATATCCCGGACGATTTCGCGGGGCGGGCGGTAGTCTTGCTTTTCTTCAGCCCCGGCTGACCCGGGTGTGTGAAGGAAGTGCTGCAGTTGCAGCCGTACGTGTCAAAGTGGCGGGCACAGGGGATCGCGGTTTTTTTAGTCACGCAGGAAGAAGGCCCCACAGCTGCGTTTCTGGAAAAAGCGCGTCTTTCTCTTCCGGTGCTCGTAGACAGCCACGGCGAGGTTGCTGCTGCCTACGGCGTGGCGGGCATCCCCCATACGGTCTGGATCGACAAGGCGGGCTTGATCCGGCACACGAGCGTGGGCTGGAACGAGCAAAAACTCAAAGAATTCGACGCGTTGGCCGCTGCGCTTGGTAAGTAAGGTCCCGAAATTGTTGCGGCGGGGTGCGGGGGGGCAGGCATGGGAGCGCAAAAGGCACGCGATCTCATAGTAGCAGTGGTAGCGGTGAAAGGCCGGTGCCCGGTTTACCGGGAAGGCGACAGCTTCACGATTGCGGCGGGATTCAAGCTTCTGGCGCGGCAGCCTCTGTGCCTGCACGCGCTCGCGGTAATCCTTCCTTATTACGTGGCCCTCAGCCGCGGCGTCTCGCCGGTGGCGCTGGGCCTGGCGCGTGCGGGGGATGCCGCCTATCTGCAGTGCCCCGACCCCTGCGACCTGACGGGTGGCGGCACGGTGGTCTTCCGGGTAGAGCCGTTACGGTAGGAGGGAACAGCGTGGACCCGCTAGCGGTCATCCGGAAGTATTACGATCCGGATTCCGAGCTTTACGCGATTTTGGTAACGCACAGCCGTCTGGTGGCGCAGAAGGCGCTGGCGGTGGCAAGAAGGGTGGCATACCTTGGCCCCGACCTGAAATTCATTGCGGAAGCGGCGCTCCTGCACGACATCGGCATTTTCTTAACCCGTTTCCCGGAGATCGGCTGTTACGGCTCCCACCCTTACATCTGCCACGGCTACCTCGGCCGGGAACTCTTGGAAAAAGAGGGGTTCCCGCGCCACGCTCTGGTTTGCGAGCGGCACGTAGGGGTAGGGATCACGCGGGCGGAGATTGAAACGCGGCGGCTTCCCCTCCCTGCGCGAGACATGGTGCCGGTGACGCTGGAGGAAGAGATCGTCTGTTTTGCCGACAAGTTTTTTTCTAAGGATAAGGGCCAGCTAACCCGCGAGAAAACACCGGAAGAAATTAAAAGCAGCCTGGCAAAATTCGGGCCGGAAAAGGTGGCCCGGTTTGCGGCGTGGCTCGAGCGGTTCGGGGAAAAGTAAGCTGCTGGTTACGGCGCCCTGGTTCTCGGTCCCTAAATTTACCTTTTTCTTCTTGACGTTCCCGGATTACAAACTTATGATAAATAAAAAGGTCATGAGGAGAGTTGCGGATGAAAACAGCCTCCTCCGTCCCAAAGATTGGCGTCCTCATCTGCACCTGCGGCGGCCAAATCGCCGAAAAAATCGATACGGGTTATCTATCGCAGAAGGCGCAAGAGCTGGCAGGTGTTGCCGTGGTTTTCACCACCGACCGCCTTTGTAGCGCTCAAGGTATGGCGCAGGCGAAGGAAGCCTGCCGCGGCTGCGAGCGACTCCTTTTCGCCGGTTGTTCCGAGCGTTCGTCTCTCACCTTCAACGAGGACCGGATTGCCGCGTGGCTCAAGGAAATGGGCCTTGACCGCGCCATGTTCGAGGTGGCCAACATCCGCGAGCAGTGCGTGTGGATCCACGACGGGAACCTGACCCTTAAAGCGCTCGATATGCTCCGGATGGCTCACGCCAAGCTGCTCACCAACCTTCCGGTGCCACCTCCGGTGAAGCTGGCCCCGAAAGGGCTCGTTATCGGCGGCGGGCCCGCCGGGATGCAGGCAGCCTACGACCTTGCGCTGGCGGGGACCCGCGTGGTGCTGGTCGAAAAGAAGGCGTACTTGGGCGGGCACTTCTGCCAAATTCCTTATCTGGCTCAGAGCGAGAGCTGGCCAGCGATGTGTGTGAGCGACTGCGTGGCGCCGGTTCAGGGAAGAAAGGTGGTCTTCCACCCCAACATCACCCTCCTTACCGCAAGCGAAGTTGAAGAAATTATTCCGGAGAACGGCAACTTCCGGGTGCGAATCAAAAAGGGAGCGGCCTTCGTTGATCCGGAGCGGTGTGTCGCCTGCGGCAAGTGCGCGGCGGTCTGCCCCGTAGAGGTTGATAATAGTTACGAGTACGGGCTCAAGAAGCGTAAGGCTATCGACAAAGAGTACCGGCTGGCCATTCCCGACACCTACACGCTCTTACCTGATGCCTGCACCGGGTGCGGCGAGTGCCTGAAGGTCTGCCCGACGGGCGCCATCAATTTGGGAGCGGCGCCGGAGATCATAGAGGATACCTTCGGCGCGGTTATTCTCGCCACCGGTTTTAAATCCTACGACCTGAGCGCCCTTACCCACCTCAATTATGGTTCACCCAACGTCCTTTCGAGCATGGAGATGGAAAGACTCATTGCGGCTCGCCTTAGCCGTCCGGGAGGCCCGCCGGAGCGAATCGTCTTCATGCTCTGCGGCGCTTCCCGGATTAAGAACAAGGAAATCCAAGTCGGCGTGCCTTACTGCTCCCGGAACTGTTGTAGCTTCGCTGTCAAGCAGGCCAACCGGGTGCTGGCCATGCGCCCCGATGTTGAGGTCACGATGATTTACTTCGGCGACATCAGGACCTACGGGCGGGCCTTCGAGCAGTTTTACAACGAAGCGCAGGACTCCGTCGAGTTTATCAACGGCGAAGTTGTCCGGGTGACGGAGAGTGAAGCGGGCCTGAAAATTGAGCTGGTGAGTCCTAACGGCGAAACCCAGGAACTCGAAGCCGATTTGCTGGTTTTGGCAGAGGCCCTTCTTCCCGAAGGCAACGAGCTAATTAACAAGCTAAAACTCAAGACCGATAGGTACAGTTACCCGCTGGAAATCCAACCGCGCCTCTTACGGCCTACCGAATCATACATTGACCGGGTGTACGTGGCCGG
This sequence comes from Thermodesulfitimonas autotrophica, assembly GCF_003815015.1. Taxonomy (NCBI): domain Bacteria; kingdom Bacillati; phylum Bacillota; class Clostridia; order Thermoanaerobacterales; family Thermoanaerobacteraceae; genus Thermodesulfitimonas; species Thermodesulfitimonas autotrophica. Next base: position 624,784 of record NZ_RKRE01000001.1, on the reverse strand, counting down.
CGCGGTGGTGGGGCCGAAGCTGGTCCAGGAGAGCGTGGAGCAGGGGAGCGCTGCGGCGTTTAAGGCGCTTGGCTACCTGGCCAGGGGCGAAAAAGAGTTGCCGAAGTTTATTTCAGAGGTGAATGCCGCCGCTTGTTCCCGCTGCCGGATTTGCGAAGCGGTCTGCCCGCACGGGGCGATCAAGGTTACGGATAACGGCGCGGCGGTCGATCCGGCTTTCTGTCAGGGATGCGGGCTCTGCGCCTCCGTCTGCCCGAGCGGGGCCATCCGGCTCCGGAATTTCGCGGACGAGCAGATCCTCCGGCAGGTGGAGGTGGCTTTTGGGAGCGTGCCGGACGGTGACCCCAAGATTTTAGGACTCCTCTGCTACTGGTGCTCTTACGCATCGGCTGATCTCATGGGCGTTTACGGCCACAAGATTCCGCACCAGAACTTCCGGAGCATCCGGATCCGCTGCTCTTCTTCGGTGAGCGCCGGGTTGTTGCTCGAGATTTACCGGCGCGGGGTGGACGGGATCATTATTGCCGGCTGCCCACCAAAGAACTGCCACCACGGTGCGGGCAACTATATGACCGCTAAAAGGGTGGCGCTCTTGAGCGCGGTAATGCGCCAAATGGGCTTTGAAGGACGGCTCAAGTGGGAATACATCGGCGTGCCGATGTGGCGCGAACTGGCGAAAGCGATTGCAGAGATGGATAAGAGCCTGCGGAAGTTGGGACCGGTTTCTTTAGGGAGGGCGCTATGAGCAAGCTGAAAGTAATTTTGAATTGGGCCGCTTCCTGCGGCGGCTGCGATGTCTCGCTTCTCGATGTGGGTAGGCCCATCTTGGATTTGCCAGAAAAGATCGAAATCCTTTACTGGCCGGTGGCCCTTGACTTTAAGCGCCCGGATCTCGCGGCCCTGCCCGACGGGAGCGTTGATGTAGGGATCATCAACGGCGCCATCCGGACTGCCGAGCAGGAGGAAGAGGCGAAGATCTTCCGGGCTAAGTGCCGCACCATTGTTGCCTACGGTTCCTGCGCTTGTTTCGGCGGTATTCCGGGGCTCGGTAACCAGTTTACGGCGGAAGAACTCCTGAAACGCGCTTATATCGAAGCTCCGTCCAATGCGAACGAAGAAGGGGTTTTGCCGCAGCCCGTTTCCGAGCGGGGAAACTTTGCGCTCACGCTTCCCGCTTTTTCCCCCGCAATCCGTTCCCTCGACCAGGTAATTCCGGTGGACTACTACGTCCCCGGTTGCCCGCCATCTACCAGTACGATTGTCTCGTTTCTCGGAGCGCTCGGGGCGGTTGCCGGAAAGGAGCGGGAAGAGCGCTATTTTGCGGCCGATAAGGCGCTCTGCTACGACTGCCCGCGGGCGCAGGCGAAAGAAGCGAAGAAAGTGGCGCGGCTATACCGGCCGCACCAGCAGGTGGCCGACCCGGAGCGGTGTCTGCTCGAACAGGGCATTTTTTGTATGGGTATCGCGACCCGGAGCGGGTGTGGTGCCCGCTGCGTGCGCGCCAATATGCCGTGCCGGGGCTGCTACGGTCCGCTGCCCGGAGCGGATGATCCCGGTGCGGGAGCGCTTTCGGCGCTCGCCGGTCTGGCGGGGGAAGGGGAGGATTACCTGCCGCCGCCAAAGGTTCTCGATGTGCTGGAGGCGGTAAAGGACGCGGTCGGGACCTTTTATACCTTTACCCTGCCGGTTGCCACTCTGAACAAGAAAAGAGGATAGGTATGGCGCGGAAAATTTCCATCCACCCGAATACGCGGCTTGAGGGGCACGGTAAGGTCGAGATCATCCTCGATGACGCCGGAAACGTTATTGATGTCTACTTTCAGGTAATCGAGTTCCGCGGCTTCGAAAAGTTCTGCGAAGGCCGGCACGTTGAGGAGTTGCCGCGGATTACGCCCAAAATCTGCGGCGTGTGCCCCGGCGCCCACCACATGGCCTCGACCAAGGCGTGCGACGCGGTTTACGGGGCAAGCCCGCCGCCCGCCGCCAGGATGCTGCGGGAGATTTACTACAACGCTCACATGGCTCACAGCCACATTCTCCACTTCTTCGCGCTTGGGGCCCCCGACCTGCTCCTGATGGACGAAGGTGCGGCCAGGCGCAACATCTTTGGCCTGGTGGAAAAACTGGGGAAAGAAGTCGGTGCGGCCGTTGTCGATGCGCGGGGTTACGCCCAGCGCATCCAGGGGATCATCGGTGGTCACCCGATTTATCCGGTTACCGGGCTCCCCGGCGGCCTCGCCAAGCCGCTGCTACCGGAGGAACGCGCGGAGATTGTGGAATTGGCGCGCGCCCTCGTTACTTTTAGCCAAAAGAGCCTGGAAATTTTCGCGCGGGCGGTTTTGCAAAACAGGCAACTCGCGGCGCTCATTGCGGGTGATCTCTACCGCCACGAGACCTACTACGCCGGTTTGGTTGACGAAAAGAAGCGGGTCAACTTCTATGAGGGCCGGATAAGGGTTGTCGACCCGGAGGGTAGGGAAGTGGCCCTTTTTGAGGGCCAGGATTACCTGCAGGAAATCGCGGAGCACGTCGAGCCCTGGAGCTACATCAAGTTCCCTTACTTGAAAAAGATCGGGTGGCAGGGCTTCACCGACGGACCGGCAAGCGGGATCTACCGGGTAAACGCCCTGGCGCGCCTCAACGTGGCGGAAGGAATGGCGACGCCGCTGGCGCAGGAAGCGTACGAGCGGTTTTTCGCCTTTTTCGGGCGTAAACCGGTCCACCACACGCTGGCCTACCACTGGGCGCGGCTTGTGGAGCTGATGTACGCGAGCGAACGGATTCTCGAGCTGGCGCAGGACCCGGAAATAACCGATCCGCACGTGCGTGCTGTTCCCGACCGGCCTCCAGCGGAGGGGGTTGGCGTGGTCGAAGCGCCACGCGGCACCCTTTACCACCATTACGTGACCGATAAAAAGGGCATCGTGCAGAAAGTCAACCTTATCGTCGCCACGGTCCAAAACAACGCCGCGATCAACCTCGCGGTGAAAAAGGCGGCGCAGGGGCTCATCAAAAACGGCGCGGTGGACGAGAAGGTGCTGAATATGGTGGAGATGGCGGTGCGGGCCTACGATCCTTGCCTGGCCTGCGCGAGCCACATGCTTCCCGGAAGAGTGCCGCTTGAGGTTTTGATTTACCAGGGCGGGAAGCTCCGGCAACGGATTCTTCCCGGAGTAAAAACCGCGTAGTTTCACGAGAGAGGAGGGTGCTGGTGGAACGCTTCAAGAAGTATATCGGGCGGGAAATTAAGCTCCAGTGCGTGAAGGACAGCGAAAAGCTGGCTGCCTGCGGGATCACGTGCCGCTACTTGCCCGACCCGCCGGAAGATTTCGACGAATTCGAGTTCGCCTGCGAGCACGGCGGGAAGACGGTGCTCATCCTGGCGGCGGTGGAGATGGGGAAGCTCAAGCGCCTTCTCTTCACGGTGCCCGACGCGGCGGACCCGGAGATCACCCGGCCGCTGACCGAGGGGCAGTTGCAGGAGTTCCTCGCGGCGAAGGGGGAGAAGGTAAGCGAATTTCTGGACCACATTACGGCGGGCTAACCCGGTGCGGTTTCGAGCGCAAGGCTGGCGCGGCTTTTAGGCTGCGGCAATCGCTGCGCTTTTCTATTTTTCACCCTCCCGAAGGCCCGCTTATGTTATACTTTTACCGTTAAAACCATTCCGGGAGGAGAAAAATGTACTACGAAAGCACGCGGGGCGAGGCACCACGGGTCACGGCAGCGGCGGCGATCGTGCAGGGGATAGCTCCCGACGGCGGCCTCTACGTCCCGGCGGAATTTCCGGCTGTTGCGCTACCTGAGATTGCGGCCTTCCCTGGTCTTTCCTACCAGGAGCGGGCGGCGCGCATCATCACGCCTTTCCTTGAGAACTTTACCCCTGCGGAGATAAGGGCGTGCATCGGGGCGGCCTACAATACCCGGAAATTTGCCCACCCGGCGATTGCGCCGCTCAAGTCCCTGGGGGATGGTTCCTACATCCTGGAACTCTGGCACGGGCCGACTTACGCCTTCAAGGATATGGCGCTCCAGCTGATGCCCCATTTGCTGGTCCTTTCCCGCCGGAAAACGGGAAATGCGGCCGAAAGCGTGATCCTGGTAGCCACCTCCGGCGATACCGGGAAGGCGGCGTTAGAGGGCTTCCGGGACGTTCCGGGGACGCGGATCATTGTTTTCTTCCCCGCGGAAGGCGTGAGCGAGATGCAGAAGCGCCAGATGGTGACGCAGGAGGGAAACAACACCTACGTCGTCGGGGTGGCGGGCAACTTCGACGACGCGCAGAGCGGCGTCAAGGAGATCTTTACGGACCCGGAGATGAGGGCGCGGCTTAAAGCGGCGGGCTTTGAGTTTTCTTCCGCCAACTCGATCAACTGGGGGCGGCTTTTGCCGCAGATTGTTTACTACTTTTCCGCCTACGCCGACCTCCTTGCCATTGGGGGCGTCAAGTCCGGTGAGCCGGTCAATTTCGTGGTGCCGACGGGCAACTTCGGGAACATCCTCGCCGGCTTTTACGCGCGGCTGATGGGGCTGCCGGTGAAACGCCTCGTCCTGGCTGCGAACGCGAACAACGTTCTCACGGATTTCGTCCGCACGGGCATTTACGACCGGCGGCGCCCCTTTTATAAGACCATTTCGCCTTCGATGGACATCCTCATCTCGAGCAACTTAGAGCGCCTCCTTTACGCGCTCACCGGCCGGGATGCCGCGGCGGTGCGAAACTGGATGGGTGAACTCAAAGAGCGCGGCGTCTACCGGGTTCCGGAGGCGGTGGCGGCACAGGTGCGGGAAATCTTCTGGTCCGACTGGGCGGATGACGCGACCGCGCTGGCAACGATCAAGGAAACCTTTCGGCGCTACGGTTACCTCCTTGACCCGCACACTGCGGTGGCGGTGGCGGTTTACGCGCGCTACCGGGCGACCACGGAAGACGGGACGCCGAGCATTATCCTCTCGACCGCGAGCCCCTTCAAGTTCAACCGCGATGTGGCGTGCGCCGTGATAGGGGAGGAAGCGGCCGCGCGCCATGACGAATTCGCGCTCCTCGAAATCCTTGCCCGGGAGACGGGCTGGCCGGTGCCCGAGGGGCTCCGGACCCTGGCGGGAAAGCCGGTCCGCCACCGGCGGGTGGTCCAGCGGGAGGAGATGAAAAAAGTCGTGGCGGAAATCCTGGGAATTTAAGCCGGATAGGCGAAAAAAATCAGTATAAAATAACCGGAGAAAGGGTGGAAGAATGCACGAGGATTTTCCGGTTCCTGAGGCGGCGGATATTGTGGTTATCGGTGGCAGCGCGGCGGGTTTAACCGCGGCTACGGTCGCGCGGCGCTACCACCCGGAGAAGAGCATCGCGATCATCCGGCGGGACTCGCCCGTCCCCATCCCCTGCGGCATCCCCTACATTTTCGGCACCATCGGGTCGGTCGAGCGGGACCTGATCCCTGACGCCTTGCTCGATTTCGAGGGTATCGATCTGGTGGAGGAAGAGGTGGCGCGGCTCGACCGGGAAAACCGCCAGGTTGTGCTCGCCGACGGCACTACTATTGGTTACGACAAGCTTATCCTGGCCACCGGCTCGACCCCGCTTATCCCGCCCATCCCCGGTGCGGACAAACAAAACGTCTTCGTCATCCGGAAGAATGTGGATCAGATCAGCGAATTCCTGACGGCGCTCAGGGCGGCGCACGACGTGGTGATCGTCGGCGGGGGCTTCATCGGCGTCGAATTTGCCGACGAGATCAAAAAACACAGCGACAAAAACGTTACGGTAGTCGAAATGTTGCCTCACTGCCTGGCCCTCTCCTTCGATGCTTCCTTCTGCGCGGCGGCGGAGAAGCAGTTGGCTAGTGCTGGCGTCAAGGTGCTGACGGGAGAAAAAGTGACGGAGATAACCGGGGGCGAAAAAGTTGCTGGCGTTCGCCTGGCGAGCGGCACAGAACTTAAAGCCGACGTGGTGTTAATCTCGGCCGGCGTGCGGCCGAACGTAGAACTGGCCGCGCAGGCGGGGCTCAAGGCGGACCCGGTGGCCGGCATCTGGGTGGACCGGCACATGCGGACCGAAGATCCGCATATTTTCGCCTGCGGGGACTGCGCCGCGAAGGTCTCCTTTTTCACCGGCAAACCGTGTCCGGTGCGCCTCGCTTCGGTAGCGACGATGGAAGCCCGCGTGGTGGCGGCCAACCTTTACGAAAACCGGCGCGAGAACCCTGGGATTATCGGGGTCGTCTCGACGGTCGTGGGCCGGGTTGCCTTCGCGGCGGCGGGGCTCACGGAAGAGGCGGCGCGGCGCGAAGGCTTCGCGGTCGTGACGGGAGAGGCGGTCACCCCCAACCGCCACCCCAAGGTGATGCCGGGAGTGACCGATACACGGGTTAAACTTGTTTTTGAGAAGGGCTCCGGCGTGATCCTTGGCGGCCAGGCTTTAGGCGGGGAGAGTGTAGGGGAACTTATCAACGTGGTGGCGACCTGCATCCTCAACCGGATGACCTGCGAACAGGTGGCGCTCCTGCAGGTGGGCACGCACCCGCTCCTCACGGCCGCCCCGACCAACTACTACCTATCGGTGGCGGCGGAGGCCGCGGCTCAAAAGCTTCATGGCGAGCGTAATTAGTTGAAAACTTTCGCGCTCGCGCGGCAACCCTTCCCAAGCTTTTCCGGTAACGATTCTTGGCTTTAAGGAGAGAGGAACTCCGTCTGGAGTTCCTTTAATTTTCCCCCCTGAAAATCTCAAGGGAAAAGTTTCTTCCCCTTTTCCTCTTTAGAAAGAGGTGCTTCTGAACGAAAAAGAAAGCAAGGAAATGTTTCCCGGGGTGCTGGGGAAAGGAGTGATTGCCGGTGCCGGGCTTTGGGTAAAGATAGCGTTTTTGTTTAGCGTGGCTAACCCTTGGGCCTTTGAAGGAGGAATACCGGTGCGGGTATATAGCTTGCGGAAGGCGATGGCTTTTCTCGTGGCCGTGACGGTTGTTTTTGCTGCGGCGGCCTGTACCCTGGCGGTGGTCCTGGTCGCGCGCGCGAGTCTAACCGCGCAGTTGCAGGGGTACCTGAAGCGTGACCTTGCCGGGACCTATGACATACTCTTCGAACACCACTATCCGGGCGACTGGCGCGTGGCGGGGGACAAGCTTTACAAAGGTAAAGTCTTGATGAACGGGAACTTCGCGGTGGTTGACCAGGTTAAGGAAGATTTTGGTACCGAGGCGACCATCTTTATGGGCGACACCCGCGTGGCGACCACCGTGAAAGACGCTACAGGGCACCGGAAGGTCGGGACCAAAGCGGCGCCCTACGTGGTCGAGGCGGTCTTGAAGCAGGGGCAGAACTACTACGGTACGGCCGACGTGGCCGGGACGCCCCACCTCACGGCCTACATGCCGCTTAAGGACGCGCAGGGCAAGGTTGTCGGGATGTGGTTCGTGGGTGTTCCGCTCACCGAGGTCAAAGCGGCGACCGGCAGGATGGTCTGGTCTGCTTTCTTAGTTGGTCTCGCAGTCTTGGGTATTTTGCTTTTGGTTTTTGTACCGGTTATCCAACGGATACTGACACCCATCAGGATAGTGGCCGAGCGGATAGAAAAGGTGGCCGACGGGGACCTCGCCGCCGTGAACTTAGGCGCGCAGCGCTTCCGGGCGCTGCGGATGCTCGCCGATGCGACCGGGCGGATGGTCGGCCAGCTGCGGGAGCTGGCGATCCGGGTTCAGGGAGCCGCGGTGGAGGTTTCCGGTAAGAGCGAAAATCTTGCTGCTTCGGCGGAGGAGTTGTCGGCGACGGTCCAGACGGTGGCGGCGACCGTCGAGGAGCTCTCGGCGGGAGCGGAGGAGACGGCGGCGCACGCCCAGACGGCGGCAGAGATCGCGGACCGGATGGAGCGGGAGGCGAACGAGGGCATCCAGGCGCTGGGCGGTGCGGTAAGCGGCATCCGGAACGCCCAGGAGGCGGTTGATAAAGGCGCCGGTCTCGTGAGGGAGCTTGGCGAGCGCTCCGCGGCCATCGGTCAGATCACGGAAGTGATCAAAGGCATCGCGGAGCAGACCAACCTCCTGGCGCTCAACGCTGCGATCGAAGCGGCGCGCGCCGGCGAGCACGGGCGCGGCTTCGCGGTGGTGGCGGAAGAGGTGAGAAAACTCGCGGAGCAATCAGCCCAGGCCGCCGAGGAGATCAGCAAGATCATCGCGGAGATCCAGCGGGGCACGGGTGAAGTAGTGGCAGCGATCGACCGCGCCTCTACCACCGTACATCAAGGCGCCGGCGCCGTGATCGAGACGGAAGAAAGGCTCAAGAGCATCCTCAAGGGCGTGGCGGACACTCTCGCCGGGATCCGGGACATCGCACGGGCCACGGAGCAGGCGAGCCAGGGGACCCAAAACGTGGCGCAGTCGGTCCAGGAGGCGAGCCGCGTGGCGGAGCAAGTGGGGCAGATGGCCTCGGAGCTCGCGCAGCAGGCGGCGGAGCTTCAGGGCGCGTTGAAGGTATTTAAGTTGTAAACGTTCTGCGTTCGCCGTTGGTATTGTTGGTGGCAGGTTAAAAGCAAAGGCCCCGCGTTCACGCGGGGCCTTCGGGCGTTTGTTCGCCTTACATCATGTCGGGCGACATCCCGCCACCCATTTTGTTCTCCTTTTCTTTCTTTTCGGCCACCAGGCACTCGGTGGTGAGGATCATCGAGGCGATGCTGGCGGCGTTCTGGAGTGCCGTCCGCGTCACCTTGACCGGGTCGATGATGCCGGCCTCGATCATGTTGGTGAAGCGCTCGTTGAGCGCGTCAAAGCCGATGCCCGGCTCGCTCGCCTTAACCTTCTCGACCACAACGGAACCTTCATGGCCGGCGTTGCAGGCGATCTGGCGGAGCGGCTCTTCGAGCGCGCGCCGGACGATATTCACCCCAACCTGCATATCCGGGTTGTCGAGCTTGAGGTCGTTAAGCGCCGGGATGCAGTTGATAAGCGCCGTGCCGCCGCCGGGGACGATGCCTTCCTCAACGGCCGCCCGGGTGGCGTTGAGGGCGTCCTCGATGCGGAGCTTCTTCTCCTTCATCTCGGTTTCGGTAGCCGCACCGACGTTGATCACCGCCACACCGCCGGCAAGCTTGGCCAGCCGCTCCTGCAGCTTCTCCCGGTCAAAATCGGAGGTCGCCTCGTCGATCTGCTTCTTGATCTGGGCAATCCGTTTGGTAATGTCGTCGGGATTGCCCTGGCCGCCGACGATAATCGTCTCTTCCTTCTTAACCCGCACCTGCCGGGCGCGGCCGAGCATGTCCAAGGTGGTCTTGTCAAGCTTGAGGCCGACCTCTTCGGAGACTACCTGGCCGCCGGTCAGGATGGCAATATCCTGCAACATCGCCTTGCGCCGGTCGCCGAAGCCCGGGGCCTTAACCGCGCAGCAGGAGAGGGTGCCGCGCAGCTTGTTTACCACCAGGGTGGCCAGCGCTTCGCCCTCCACATCCTCGGCGATAATGAGCAAGGGTTTGCCGGTCTGGAGCACCTTTTCGAGGATGGGGAGGATATCGGTGACGGCAGAAATCTTCTTGTCGGTGATGAGAATGTACGGGTCATTGAGCAGCGCTTCCATGCGCTCCGGATCGGTGATCATGTAGGGCGAGATGTAACCCCGGTCGAAGTTCATCCCCTCGACGACCTCGAGCGAGGTGCCGATACCTTTCGACTCCTCGACCGTGATGACGCCATCCTTGCCGACCTTTTCCATTGCTTCGGCGATCAGTTCGCCGATGGTCGGGTCGTTGGCGGAGATGGAGGCTACCTGGGTGATCGCCGCCTTGGATTCTACCGGCTTGGCGATCTTCTTAAGCTCCTCGACGACGCGCTCCACAGCCTTCTCGATGCCGCGCTTGACCAAAATGGGGTTAGCACCTGCGGTGACATTCTTCATCCCTTCCCGCACGATGGCCTGCGCGAGCAAGGCCGCGGTGGTGGTACCGTCACCGGCGACATCGTTGGTTTTGGTGGCTACTTCCTTGGTGAGTTGGGCACCCATGTTTTCGAAAGGATCCACCAGCTCAATCTCACGGGCGATAGTGACGCCGTCGTTCACAATCTGTGGCGAACCGAATTTCTTTTCGAGAACGACGTTACGGCCGCGCGGTCCCAGGGTAACTTTCACCGCGTCGGCTACGGCATTGACGCCGCGCTCCATGGCGGCACGTGCATCTTCACGGTAAATAAGCTCTTTTCCGGCCAAGTTTTTTACCTCCTTTAAGTTTTTTTTTATGCGCGTTAAGGGGAAACAGCGTATTAAGGATCAAAGAATCGCTTCTTACTCGATTACACCGAGGATGTCGGCTTCGCGGAGGATCAGGTACTCTTCGCCGTCAAGTTTGACTTCATTGCCGGCGTACTTGGAGTAGAGCACCTTGTCCCCAACCTTTACGTCGACGGCTACCCGCTGCCCGTTGTCGAGAAGACGGCCCGGCCCCACCGCGACAACCTCACCTTTCTGCGGTTTCTCCTTGGCGGTGTCGGGCAGGACGATACCGCCCTTCGTCACTTCTTCCATCGGCAGCGGCTTAACCACTACCCGGTCTGCTAAAGGCCTGATCAACGATAACCCCTCCTTAAATTAAATTTTTTTATTTGTTAGCACTCATTTTAATTGAGTGCTAATACCAAGCCAAGAAATATAATAACCAAAGCGGTTGCCAAACGTAAAGTGGCTGATCTGCGAAATATCATCTCTCTTGCGGGAAAACTTGCGTTTATCTTTCAGAGTCGCCCCATTTTTTCTTCTTTTGAGAAATTTAATGGCAAAATATAATCCCGCTTACATTTGTCCGTCGCCATATTTTTGCCCGTTCTCAGGCAACTTTATACAATTCAGCCTAATCAAGGTGAATTGACTTTTGGTTTGACGGCAGAAATAAACCTTCTACGCCGCAAAATTGGCCGCTCGACACCTTTGCTTTGACATCGCCGGCCGGCAGGGGTTATCTTATTCCCGGAGAATTTCAAAAGGGCTACGCAATGAAAAAGGATTTGCGAACGGCCATTTTGGCGCGGCGCCTGGCGCTGGCGCCGGTGGAAGTTGCCGGGAAAAGTGCCGCCATCCAGGCAAAGCTTTGGCAGCTGCCGGCTTTTCGTAGGGCGCGGTTACTTATGGCCTACGTGGCCTGCCGGAACGAAGTGGGAACGGAGAAACTGATAAGGGAGGCGCTTCTTGAGGGGAAGCGGGTGGTGCTTCCTGTAACCGACGTGCGGGAAAAAATGATTTGCGCGCGGCTGATAAGCCGTTACCCCGAGGACCTGGTGGCCGGCCCCTTTGGCATTCCCGAGCCCGCGGCGTTCTGTCCGCTTGTAGCGCGGGAAGAGCTCGACCTAGTCTTGGTTCCCGGGGTGGCTTATGATGTAAAGGGCTACCGGTTAGGTTACGGCGGGGGGTACTATGACCGTTTTTTGCCGGGGCTGCGGCCTGACGCGGTGACGGTCGGTCTGGCCTACGATTTTCAGGTGGTGCCCACCGTTTGTCCCGAAGCCCACGACTGGCCGGTGGAGTTCATTATTACCGAGAAAAGGATTATTGACTCAAGACAGGGGAGCGATCGATGAACTGCAAGTGTCCTGCGCCGACACCCGAGGATCCTGAACTCAAGACGATTATCAATACTTACCGGAACAGGCCGGAGCAGCTCATTGCGGCCCTCTTGGCTGTCCAGCGCCACTACGGCTACCTTCCTGAGAAGGCGATGCGCGCCCTGGCGCGGGAGCTAAATGTGCCTTTCAGCAAGGTTTACGGCGTGGCTACCTTCTACTCCCAGTTCCGGCTTAAACCTTGCGGGCGGCACTTAATCAGCGTCTGTCTCGGGACCGCCTGCCAGGTGCGGGGCGGCGAAGGCATCTACCGGCGCCTGAAGCGGGAGTTAGGGGTGAAACTCGGGGGCACCACGCCGGATGGCCGCTTCACCTTGGAGACGGTTTCCTGTGTCGGCGCCTGCAGCATGGCGCCGGTGGTGGTGATCGACGAGGATACGCACGGCAGGCTCACCCCCGAAAAGGCCTTGAGTCTGCTGAAAAAATACGAGTAAGAGCCGGGTGGCTCCGGTTGGAAGGCGGGAGTTGGTCAAGTGGAGTCCCTGATGGATAAATGCTGCAGCCAGTGTGAACATTCACCGGCGCATCCCTGTCGTGATTATGTGCTTTGCCGTAGCGAAGGACCCTTTTGTCATGATGACGGCCGGTGTAAAGAGAAGCGACAGGAGTTTTTATCCCGTATCGTTATCCACCCAGGCACAGCAAGGAAGAAAGTAATAGTTTGCGCGGGGCTTAACTGCGGGTCTGGTGGAGGCTTTGGGCTGATAGACCTTTTTCGCCGCGAGTTGCTAAAACAAGGAGTTGACGATACGGTTGAGGTGGCTTTTTCTGGTTGCAGGGGATTTTGTGAACAGGGCCCAAATGTAATTATTGAACCGGATAGGACTTTTTACCGGAGGGTGAAGGCAGAGGACGTTGCTGAAATTGTTGCCCTTCACCTTAAAGGGAACCAGGTGGTGGAGCGGCTTCTCTATAAGGACCCGAAAAGTGGCGTGCTTTGCCGCACTTACGACGAAATCCCCTTTTACCGGCACCAGATGAAGGTGGTACTGGAGCACTGTGGCTTCATCAACCCCGAGGACATTGCGGAATACATCGCCGTCGGTGGCTACCGGGCGCTCACCAAGGCTCTTACCCAGATGACTCCAGAAGAGGTCCTGGCCGAAGTGAAAAAATCGGGCCTCAGAGGGCGGGGCGGTGCCGGGTTCCCCACGGGTAAGAAATGGGAAGCGGCGCGCCGGGTCCCGAGCAGCAAACGCTACGTCATCTGCAACGCCGACGAAGGCGACCCGGGCGCCTTTATGGACCGGGCGGTGTTAGAGGGAAACCCGCATTCGGTTCTCGAAGGCATGTTGCTCTGCGCTTATGCTGTTGGTTCGGACGAGGGCTACATTTACGTCCGGGCAGAATACCCGCTGGCGGTCCGGCGGCTGCGGATCGCGATCGCGCAGGCGGAACGTTACGGCCTGTTGGGCGAAAATATCCTCAATTCCGGGCTTAACTTCCGCATCCATATTAATGAAGGTGCGGGGGCCTTTGTTTGTGGCGAGTCAACGGCGCTGATGGCTTCGATCGAGGGCAACAGGGGTATTCCCCGCATCAAGGTGCCGCGCTCGACGGAGAAAGGGCTTTTCGGCAAGCCGACCGTCCTCAATAACGTAGAAACCTTTGCCAACGTGCCGCAAATAATTCTCAGGGGCAGCGACTGGTTTGCCTCTATAGGTACCGCGCGGAGCAAGGGGACCAAGATCTTTGCCCTTACTGGAAAAGTACAGAATAGTGGCTTGGTAGAAGTGCCGATGGGTATCACCCTCCGGGAATTGATCTTCGATATCGGTGGCGGGATAAAGGGTGGTAAGAAGTTTAAGGCTGTCCAGGTCGGCGGGCCTTCTGGCGGCAGCCTTCCGGAGGATATGCTTGACCTGCCGATCGATTACGAGTCGCTTACCGGTGCAGGGGCGATGATGGGCTCGGGTAGCATGGTGGTGATGGACGAGGACAACTGCATGGTCAATATGGCCAAGTTCTTCCTCAATTTTACCGAGCGGGAGTCGTGCGGCAAATGTACGCCCTGCCGGGAAGGCACGACGCGGATGTTAGAAATACTCGAGAAGATTACGTTAGGCGAGGGGAACCTTAGCGATATCCCGCTTTTAGAGTATCTGGGGGGCGTGGTTAAGGCCACCTCGTTCTGCGGTCTCGGCACTTCGGCCCCGAACCCGGTGCTTACCACCTTAAGCTACTTCCGGAACGAGTACCTAAAACATATCAGGGATAAGCATTGCCCTGCGGGCGAGTGTGTTGCCCTGCGCCGGTTTACCATTATTACGGAGAAGTGCAACGGCTGCGGCGCATGCCGGTACGCCTGCCCGGCACACGCGATCAGCGGCGAGAAGAAAAAGCCGCACGTTATCGACGAGGATCTCTGCATTAAGTGCGGGCGTTGCTACGAGGTTTGCAAGTTTAACGCCGTTAGGCGGCACTAAAGGGGGACCAGGCGGTTGGCCAGAGAAGTTACCCTGGTGATCAACGGACGCGAAATTACGGTGCCTGAGGGGACCACTATCCTAGAGGCGGCGCGGCAAGCCGGCATTTACATTCCGACCCTCTGCTACGACCCTGAGCTTTCGCCCTGGGGCGGTTGCCGCTTGTGTATCGTTGAGGTGCGGGGTTGGAATAACCTCCCTGCTTCCTGCATCACACCCGTGCGCCAGGGGATGGTGGTGGAGACGGAGAGCCCGGCAGTGCGCCACGCCCGCAAAACGCTTATCGAACTCCTTTTGGCGAATCACCCTCAGGACTGTCTTACCTGCGAGCGGACCGGGGCCTGCACCTTGCAGGACCTTGCCTACCGTTACGGGGTGAGGGAGACGAGCTTTCATGGCAAGCGGCGCGAGTATGGGATTGAGAACAATAATCCCTTCATCGTCCGGGACATGAATAAGTGCATCCTTTGCGGTCTCTGCGTGCGGGTTTGCGGCGAGCTCGTTGGCCGGTCGGTGATCGACTTTACGAAGCGGGGTTTCTTTACCAAGATCACCCCGCCTATGGATGTCCCGCTTGAGGAGTCCAACTGCATTTTTTGCGGCAACTGCATCTCTGTCTGTCCTGTTGGGGCGCTAACCCCAAAGCCGATGTGGGGTCAGGGGCGGCGTTGGGAAGTTAAAAAGGTGCGCACCGTCTGTTCTTACTGCGGTGTCGGTTGCTCCTTCGACCTGAACGTAAAAGACGACCGGGTTATCGGGGTCACTTCTACTCCCGAAGCGCCCGTCAACGGACGCTGGCTCTGTATCAAGGGGCGCTTCGGCTTTGGCTTTATTCACCACCGGGAACGGTTGCAGATGCCGCTGGTGCGCGACCCCTACCTTTTCAGCAAGGTTACCTGGGACCGGGCAGTTAAACTGGTAGCCACAAGGCTCAAGGAGATAAAAGAAAAATACGGTCCTGACGCGATCGGGGTCCTCGCTTCCGCGCGGTGCACAAACGAGGAGAACTACCTCCTGGGCAAGTTCGCGCGGGCGGTGATCGGGACGAACAACATCGACCACTGTGCTCGCCTCTGACACTCCCCTACGGTCGCCGGTCTGGCGGCAGCGTTTGGCAGCGGTGCGGCAACGAATACCTTGGCGGAGATTCCGGGGGCGGAGTTTATCCTGGTTATCGGCAGCAACACTACGGAGACGCACCCGGTAATCGCCATCCAGATCCAAAAGGCTTTGCGGCGCGGGGCGGTGCTGGCCGTGGTAGACCCGCGGCGGACCGAGATAGCGGCGCGGGCCCACTATTACCTCCAGATCAGGCCGGGAACGGACGTTGCGCTCCTGAATGGCTTCGCCAACGCGATCTTAAGCGAGGGGCTATGGGACGAGGCGTTCGTTGCCGCGCGGACGGAGAATTTCGAGGCCTTCAGGGAAAGGGTGAGCCAGTACCCGCCGAAGTTTGTAGCGGGCATCTGCGGCGTGCCGGCGGAGCTTATCTACAAGGTGGCGCGAGGGTACGCGCAGGCGAAGAAGGCGATAATCCTTTACACTATGGGGGTTACCCAGCATACCTGCGGCACCAATAACGTGTTGGCCATCGCCAACCTGGCCATGCTTTGCGGGCACATCGGGAAAGAAGCGTGCGGTGTCTACCCGCTCCGGGGGCAGAATAACGTGCAGGGCGCCTGCGATATGGGGGCGCTGCCGGATATGCTTCCCGGCTACCAGCCGGTAACCGACCGGCGGGTCCGGGCGAAGTTTGAGGCGGCCTGGAACGCCAAACTGCCCGAGACGCCGGGGCTTACCGCTTCGGAGATGTTCGAGGCGGCGGCCGAGGGGCGGATCAAGGCGATGTACATCATGGGCGAAAACCCTTTAGTGACGGAGGCCAACAGCAGCCTGGTCAAGGAGGCGCTCCAGAAACTCGAGTTTTTGGTGGTTCAAGACCTCTTTCTTACCGAGACGGCGCAGTACGCACACGTGGTTCTGCCGGCGGCGAGCTTTGCTGAGAAGGAAGGGACTTTCACCAACACGGAAAGGCGCATCCAGCGCGTCCGCCGGGCGATTCCACCTGTGGGTGACGCGAAACCGGACGGGGAGATTATCTGCAGCATAGCGCGGGCGATGGGCTACCCGATGTGGTACATCTCCCCTGCGGACATCATGGCGGAGATAGCGAGCCTCACGCCGATCTACGGGGGCGTCTCCTACGCTTACCTCGAGCCCGAGGGTCTTTTCTGGCCGTGTCCGGTGCCCGGCCATCCGGGTACGCGGATCTTACACCAGAACCGGTTTGTCCGGGGCAAGGGGCGCTTTCACCCGGTGAGTTTCGCCCGTCCGGACGAGGAACCGGACGGGGAACACCCCTTCCTGCTGATTACCGGGCGCTACCTTACTCACTACCACTCGGGTTCCATGACCCGCCGCACGCCGCTCGGCTTTTACCAGGAAACCTGCCTCGAAGTGAACCCGGAAGATGCGGCGCGGTTAGGGATCGGTTGCGGGGAGCGGGTAACGGTCATCTCGCGCTGGGGTTCGGTCAAGATGCGGGCTGCTGTGAACGAGGGGCTGCCTCCAGGTATTGTTTTTGCCACGTTCCACTCGGCCGAAAGTCCGGTAAACGTGCTGGTGGGACCGGCGCGTGACCCGGTGGCGAAGATCCCGGCCTACAAAGGTGTGGCGGTCCGGATCGAAAAGGCAGTGAAGTAGAGTTCAGCGTTTAGGGTGAGGCCCGGCGTTCTTTAAACCGTCTGACTACGGCTCGAAGCGCTGGGCGTGCGTGTAAACATTAAAGCGGTCGTCCCGCGCGAAGCCGATAAGGGTGAGACCCGCGGCGGTGGCGATCGCGATTCCCTGCGTGGTTGGCGCCGCCGGTGAAATGACCACCGGCACTTTTATTTTGGCGAGGCGGCTGACGATTTCACCGGTGAGCCGGCCGCTGAAGGTGATGGTGAGGTCAGGGGCCGATAGTTTCTCACGCAGGATATAGCCCGCTAGTTTATCCAGGACGTTGAAGCGCCCGGTATCTTCAGTGCCAAAGAGAATCTCCTCCTGCGCTGCGATCAGGCCGCAATGCACGGCGCCGGTCTGCCGGAAAAGCGGGTTTGCTGCGAGGGCGGCAGCTAGCTTCAGGACGGCGGCCGGGGAAATTTTCGGCTGCGTCTGGTCGAGGGAAGCAGGCTGCCAAGGACTCTCTTTTAAAGCCCGGCGGGTCACCCGGGCCGCGTTTTTTTCAATGTCGATTTCCACTTCGGCTATCTCCTCGCGGCTCCGAATCAAGCCTTCAAGAAACAGGTGCCCGAGGAGGAGGAGTTCCGGCTCGCGCGGGAGAAAGTGAATTTTCTTGAGGAAGGCGCCGTCAAGGTAAAGATCGAGCACTTTTTCTGCGGCGACCTGATCCGGACTCTCTTGCCACGTGCCGCTAACGTAACGGTGAATCTGATAGGTAGAGGTGACCAACTTTAAGACCCCCGGAGGTATTTGTATAAAGGTATTATATAATAGATGGCGTGGAGAAGAAAATAGTGCGCGACAAGGGGGTGGCGTGATAGTGAAGGAAAAGGAGCCGGTTTTACCTTCACCCGAAGTGATAGAGGCCGTACGCCGGGCCGCTCCCGAAAAGAGGATCACGTGCGCCCGGGCCCACGAATTAGCGGCGGAACTCGGGGTACCGGTCCGGATGATCGGTGCGGCCTGTGATGCCCTCGGGATCAAGATCAGGGAGTGCCAGTTGGGCTGTTTCAATTAAAGGTGCTCGGAAGGCGCAGTGGCAGGATGCGTTCCGGAAAACTCGCCAAAGTCGCCCTCTGTTTCGGGCTCTGCCTGCTCGCCGTTTACGGGTGTTTTAAAGGGTATCCGCTTGGAGCGCCGGCGGGAAGGGAAGTAGAAGGGGCGCTTAAAAGCCGGGGAGGGCGGGAGGTTGTCGTTTTCACTCTCGTGCGCGGCCCCGTCAGGGGCTTCTACTCTGAGGGCCGGAGCAGTCCGGGAGAAGTGGCGGCAAGCGTCTGGCTGCTCGATCCCGGGACGGGAGCGGCCTGGCGCCTCTCAGACGGGGAAACATCCCGGGCAATGCACCCGGCGCTTTCCCCCGACGGGCGTTTCGTGCTTTACGTGCGCGGCAGCGAACACCCTGGAGAGAGAAACAGTTTGGCATGGGTAGCCCTCGACGGAAAAGGGCGCCTCGGGATCCCTCCCGGGGAGAAGTTCAATCCCTGGTGGCCGGCCTTTTCCCCTCGCGGTGACCGGATTGCTTACAGTGCCCTGCCGGACCAGATCGTGCTTCAGGACACCAAAGGCGGCTCCGGAAAACCGCTTGGCGCGCATATTACCAAAAACCGGGGAGAAAAGTACAGCCGGCTTGATTCCCTCCGCTGGTCGCCCAAAGGCTCTTATCTCACCTGGGAAGCGGTGCCGCAGGGCGCCGGCAGCTTTCTTTACCCCATCTTTACGGTAAGAGTGGACGGTACCAGGCTCAAGCAGGTCGCGCGCGGGCATTCTCCTGCCTGGGATCCGGAGGGGAAGCGCCTTTACTTTCTGGTCCCCGCACAACAGACGGAGGAAGGAGCGTTTGATCCTTCCCTGCCGGCCTACATCGTTTCGGTGCGGCCGGACGGGAGCGCCGTCCGGAACGAGGCGGTTTTTAAAACCGCCGCGGGACTGGGGACCGCTTTCGGGGTGGGGGAGAAGGTTTTCTACTACGCCGCCGCGGTGACGCTGGCCGACGGCACGGTGGCGGAGACTATCGTGGCCCTCGACCGCGTAAAAAAGACGAAAAAGGCGGTTTTTAAGGCCCCGCCCGGCTGCTGGGTCGCTGATCTGGTTGTCGGCAAGACCAACTGCCTGGAAGAGCTCAAAAAGCGGCGGGCGCAGGAGGCGCAGCGGTCCTGATCTTTTCGGTGTTGCCGGGCGGCGGGAGAACCCCCGGAGCCGCTACAGGGCGCTGTAAAGGCCGCGGGC
The DNA here is from genome assembly GCF_003815015.1 of Thermodesulfitimonas autotrophica. Lineage (NCBI taxonomy): Bacteria > Bacillati > Bacillota > Clostridia > Thermoanaerobacterales > Thermoanaerobacteraceae > Thermodesulfitimonas > Thermodesulfitimonas autotrophica. The sequence goes on along the minus strand of NZ_RKRE01000001.1, from coordinate 605,823 downwards.
TTTGGCGAGCGTTTCTAAGTATTCCTTTTCCGGGTCAGAATCGCCGGTGACCGCGCCTCCGGTCTGGAAGTAAACGCGGCCGTCCTTGACGATAAAGGTCCGGATGACGATGTTGAGATCCGCGTCGCCCTGGAAACCGAGCCAGCCGATCGAACCGCAATAGATGCTCCGGCGAACGGGCTCTAATTCTTCGATGATCTCCATAGCCCGGATTTTCGGTGCCCCGGTAATGGAGCCGCCGGGGAAGGTTGATAGGATGAGGTCCACCACGTCTTTCTCCGGGGCGAGTTTGCCGGTGACGGTGGAAACAAGGTGGAAGACGGTGGCGTATTCCTCGAGGACGTAAAGCTCAGGCACTTTTACTGAGCCTACCCTGCAGACCCGCCCGAGGTCGTTCCGTTCCAGATCGATGATCATTGTTAGCTCCGCCCGGTCTTTCTCGCTTTCCCAGAGTTCCTGCCGGAGCCGCGCGTCTTCTTCCGGGGTAGCGCCCCGGGGGCGCGTTCCCTTGATCGGTCTTGTCTCCACCCGTCCTGCTTCTACTTTCAGGAAGCGTTCCGGTGATGCGCTGACCACTTCTACTTCTGGGAAGCGGAGGTAGGCGGCAAAGGGTGCCGGGTTGAGGCGCCGGAGGCGGCGGTAGAGTTCCCAGGCCGTGCCCTGAAGCGGGGCGGCGAAGCGCTGGGAAAGGTTGACCTCAAAAATGTCCCCGGCAGCAATGTATTCCCGGGCACGGGCGACCGCCGCAGCGTAACTCTCACGCGTAAAGTGTTCCGCGAGAGCGGGTAGGGGAGGGAGGGAGCCGCGCCGCAGGGTTTCTTCTGGTGGGGGCGGCTGCAAGGCGCCCCTTTGCAGCAGAGACTCCCACCGGCGCGCTTTTTCGGCGAGGGAAGCGGCTCCCCGGACCGGGAAGCCGCAGAGGGTTACGCTGCCGGTCAGATGGTCGACCGCCACTACCAGATCGTAAAAGCCTAAATAGAGTTCCGGAAGACCGAGGTCGTCGCAAGCCTCGGCGGGGAGCCTTTCGATCTGGCGGCCCAAATCGTAGGCGAGGTAGCCGGCGGCGCCGCCGCAGAAAGGTGGGAACCCCGCCGTTTTTTCGGGCGGCGCGGCACGGTGGGCCTGGAGAAGTTGCTGGAGCAGGACAAAGGGGTTGCCGGTGAAAATTTCCCGCTGCCCGTCCCGGAGGATTTCTACCTGCCGGCCTTTGCTCCGGAGAATAAGGAAGGGCTCAACGCCGAGGAAAGAGTAGCGGTTGAGGCGGCTAGGTTGGCCAAGGGCGCTCTCGAGAAGAAAAGCGTAATCCCTTTCCGGTCCGCCCAGCGCGGTGAGCAGGGCCGGGGGATCGGGGTTAACAGGGAGGGGACGCCAGAACGGGACGGTCGCCATCTTTTCGACTTTCGGGATCATCGCCTCAGATTATACCGCAAAATCCGCCGTAAGTGGCAGGTTAGCAACCGCGTTTACGGTAAGCGGGGCGAAGTCCCCGCGGAGGAAGTGATAGTAACCAGCGGCGGCTACCATCGCTGCGTTGTCGGTGCAGAGTGCCGGGGGCGGGATGACGAGGCGAAGGTGCCGCCGGCTTGCTTCCTCACGGAAGCGCTCCCGCAGGTAATCGTTCGCGGCCACACCGCCGGCCACCAGGATGGTTTTTACCTTGAAGTCCGCCGCTGCGGCGAAGGCTTTAGTTACCAAAACCTCGGTCACCGCTGCCTGGAAGGCGGCGGCCAGATCGGCAAGGTTAACGGGGTTGCCTTTCTGCCGCTCCCGGTGGAGGTGGTTAACGACTGCCGTTTTCAAACCGCTGAAACTCGTGTCGTAGCTCTGCTCCTCGAGCATGGGCCGTGGCAGGTAAAGGGCAGCGGGTGCCCCTTCCCGCGCGAGGCGCTCGATCGCCGGCCCCCCGGGGTACCCTAGACCCATGGCGCGGGCCGCCTTGTCGAAGGCCTCACCGGCGGCGTCGTCCCGCGTCTGCCCGATGAGGCGGAACTCGCTGTGGGAGGCGGCGTAAATCAGATCGGTGTGCCCACCGGAAACCACGAGCGCGATAAGGGGAAAGGTGGTATCCGGTGCGGTGAGGAAGCAGGCGTAAACGTGGGCCAGAATATGGTGGACGGCGATGAGCGGAATGTTGCAGGCGAAAGCAATGCTTTTGGTCGCCATCAGCCCCACGAGAAGTGACCCTAAAAGACCGGGACCGTGCGTTACGGCAACGGCGGCAAGGTCGGAAAAGGAGATACCCGCTTCCGATAGGGCCGTGGCGATAACGGGGTTTAGGGCCTCTATGTGACGTCGTGACGCTACTTCGGGCACGACGCCGCCAAAGTGCCGGTGGACTTCCACCTGAGATGCGACAATGTTCGCGAGAATCTCCCGGCCATCGGCGACAACCGCCGCAGCCGTTTCGTCGCAAGAGGTTTCGATTCCGAGGATGAGAATACTCAAAGAATATCACCCCGTTTAGGCCCTGGCCCGGAGGTCTTCGAGCCACATGATGATTGCGTCTTCGTGGTTGTCCTGGTAGTAGCGCTTGCGGACCCCTTTTTCCTCGAAACCCAGATCCCGGTAAAGCTTCCGCGCAATAAGGTTTGAGGGCCGCACTTCGAGGGTCATCTTTGTTGCCCCCCGCAGTGCCGCTCGCTTGATCAGTTCCTGCAGGATGCGGCGGCCGATACCCCTGCCGCGGCAATCGGGGTGCACGGCGATGTTGGTGATGTGCGCTTCGTCGAGAACCAGCCACATGCCGCCGTACCCTACAACCTGATCCCGGTAGAGCGCCACCACGTAATCGGCCGTTTCGTTGAGGAGGATTTCGAAGAGAAAAGCCTCGCGCTTCCACGGGATCGGGAAGGATACGTTTTCGATGGCCATTACGGCGTCGAGATGTTCCGGTTCCATCGGGACAACTTTGATTCTCACGTGCCGCGCCTCCCTTTAATCGCCGGGAGGCGAAGGTATTCTGGCAGGAGGTCGAAGGGTGTAACTGCCGCGCCGCGCGCAAGCCTTTGGCGCCCTAAAAAGGCAACCGTGGCGGCCCGGGGGTAATTGAAAACTTCGGAGGCGAAGAGAGCCCTCTCCCCGAGGATTTCGGTGAAGGCCTCCCGGAATGCCCAGGCCCCTTCGCCGGTCAGGAGAAGTTTAGCAAAAGAGGCGAACTTTTGGGCCGCTTCTACCGGGGGGGCGGCAAAGGGCGCAACCAGAACAGTTGCCTCCGGGGCCCCGGACGCGTAAGCGGCGGCGTAAACCTCATCGCTGCGCGAGGTGAGTACGGGGCAGACCGGGATCCCGCCGCTGAGCAGAGGTGCCGCCAAGGCGAGCAACGTCGGGATCCCGATTACGGGCAGGGCACAAACCTGCGCGAGCGTTTTGGCGCTAACGACCCCCAGGCGGAGACCCGTGAAGGATCCGGGGCCCTGGGAGACGGCGATGCCGCTGAGGTCCTCGAAGCGGGTGCCGGCATCGCGCAGGAGTTCTTCAATAAAGGGGAAAAGGCGAACCGAGTGGAGCCGCTCCCCGAAGGCCGCGCGTTCCGCACGGAGGCCCTCTGGCCCGACTATCGCCACGCTGAGGAGTGGTGTCGCCGTCTCAATTCCCAGCACGCAAGCCACGTTTCAATTCCTCCACGACCGACCGGCTGCGGCGCCCCCGTCCGGTGAGGCGAATGAGGCGCCCCTCTGCGGTGCCGGGTAGATACCGGATCTCCACTTCTATCCGGTCTTCAGGCAGGGCTTCGGCCACGCGGTCGGCCCATTCGACCACGCAAACGCCGGCGCCTGCGAAATATTCTGCGCTGCCCAGCATCAAAAATTCCTCCGGACCGCTGAGCCGGTAGGCGTCGAAATGGTAAAGCGGGATAGGCCCCGCATATTCTTTAATAAGCACGAAGGTAGGGCTCGTCACCGCTGCCTTTATCCCCAGGCCCTGCGCCAGGCCCTGCGTGAAACAGGTCTTTCCGGCGCCGAGCGCCCCGGTGAGGGCAACCAGATCGCCGGGTCTGAGCAGCCGCCCCAATTTTTCGCCGAGCGCCTTGGTTGTCACAGCCGATTCAGTTCTAACTTCTAATTCCGCCAAGACCGGCGCGCACTCCTTTTATACAAGCGTCCGGCACGAAAGGTCTGAAACTGCCGCTAGTAATTGTTGCCGTTTTCCGGGCTGAATTTTCCATCCGGCTGTTTAAAATGGTCGTAGCCGCCTGCGGGCAGCTCCTGGCGGCTCCCGTCAGGCAGGAGGAGCCAAACGCCCTTCTCGGCCGTAATCGTTCCCACCGGGTGACAACCGGCTCCCGCTTTAGCCAGGGCGTGGCTTATTTCCCCCAGCGCCTGGGGGGCCACGGTAAAGAGAAGCTCGTAATCCTCGCCGCCGAAGAGCGCCCAGTCGACGGGGTCCCGGCCGGCGCGGCGGGCCACGAATTCCGTCGCCGGCTCCACGGGGATCGCCGCCCGGTAAATCTCGCACCCGACGCCGCTGGCGGCGGCGAGATGGTGCACTTCGGAGGCGAGCCCGTCACTCACGTCGATCAAGGCGTGGACGGCAGGAATACCGGCGAGGGCCAAGCCCGCCTTCACCCGCGGCTCCGGCCGCCTGTGCCGCCGGAGCAGGATGTTGCGGAGCGGCTCAGGGCAGGGGAACCCTTCGTTTTGCAAAAGGAAAAGCCCCGCTGCGGCGGCACCGAGGGGTCCCGTGGTGCAGACGATGTCTTTGGGTTCGGCCCCGCTGCGGAAACGCACCCGGCCCGGTGCGGCTTCTCCCAGGAGAGCGACATTTAACACGAGAAGCGGCGCCGCCGTGGTATCGCCGCCTACCACGCTGACGCCCCACGCCCGAGCGGCTTCCTTCAGGCCGTCATAGAGCGCGGCGGCCTCTTTCGCGGTCAGAGAAGGGGGGAGGCAAGCCGTTACCACCGCGTAGGTTGGCCGACCACCCATGGCGGCGATGTCGCTGATATTAACGGCGAGGCTTTTGTAACCGATATCCTGGAGGGAGGCGAAGTCACGCCGGAAGTGAACCCCTTCCACCAGCACGTCGGTGGTGAAAAGTAGCCAGCGCCTCCCACACCGCAGGACGGCCGCATCGTCGCCAACGCCTTTTACCACGGCGGCGTCTGTCTCGAGATCCGCCGTCAACCGGGCGATAAGTCCGAATTCGCCGAGTTCGCTCAGTTTCATGGCCGGTGATAATCCGCTTCAGCAGAGGGCCCGGGTGGTGCCTAAGAATTCCGCCACCAGGCGCATGGCGCAAAATTCGCCGCACATGGTACACTCACGGATGCCGGCGGGGTTGCGTTGCTGCCTCAGGCGGCGGGCTTTTTCCGGGTCGATCGCCAGCGCTACCTGCTTCTCCCAATCAAGTGCTTTGCGCGCCCGGGCCATCGCCAGGTCCTGTTCCCGGGCGCCGGGTACGCCTTTTACGATATCGGCGGCATGACCCGCGATACGGGCGGCAATGACTCCCTCCCGCACGTCTTCCGCCGTGGGAAGACCTAAGTGTTCCGCCGGCGTAACGTAACAGAGAAAATCAGCGCCGGCCATTGCCGCTACCGCGCCGCCAACGGCGGAAACAATATGGTCGTAACCCGGCGCAACATCGGTAACCAGCGGCCCGAGCACGTAAAAAGGCGCATCCCGGCAGAGAGATTTTTGGAGCTGGACGTTGGCTGCCACCTGGTCTAGCGGGACGTGGCCGGGGCCTTCCACCATTACCTGGACGCCCCGCTCCCGCGCCCGGTCGACGAGTTCCCCTAAGATAATCAGCTCCTGGACCTGCGCCCGGTCGGTGGCGTCTGCCAGGCAGCCCGGGCGCAACCCGTCGCCCAGGCTGAGCGTT